>JABSOG010000267.1 GCA_013216025.1 Algicola sp.
CTATACCCCCAATGGCGTAAACAGCGTTAATTTGAGGCATATCCAAAGCGCTTATTGGCTGGTATTGGCCAATTCTCCAATAGCTTCAATTATATCCGTTTCGGAGTAACCGTTGATTCTGCGCAGTCCTGCCAGCAAAACCGGCACACTGTCACTGTCCAACTGTTTGTATAAATCGTGTCCATCATTGGATTTATCCAATACATACTCGTGGTAATTTACTTGTTGTTGGTTCAGTAACGTGCGTAGCTTGGCACAGTACGGGCAGGTGGATGAACTAAATACCACTATTGGTTGTCCCGACTGTTCAAAGAAGCGACTGTACTCACCAAATTCAACAATCGGCGGCTCTGGATTGAGCAGCGGCATTGCAATCTGTGTCAGCCCAATACCGGCGGCCGCTGCCGCTGCGACAATAATGAGCATCATTGTGATGTTTTTTAACATGTGCGCTATCCTGGTTGGTCAACCGGGCCAAACACGGCCCGGTTGCTAGGAGCCTGTCCGAGAATGGAAGCACGCAAGCTTTCCCTCAGCTCGCGTTCGATTCTCAGACAGGCTCCTGGGGCTTATACTACTGGTGAACCGCACTTGAATTGCAGACAATTCATAAAGGCGCGTTCACACATTATTGTGCCAGTGGTTGCGTCACACTCGTATTTTTCCAACAGACAGTCCTGCTCACACTGGCCCCAGGCAAATGCTGACGCGCTTAAGCTTACACCGAATACCAGACCAAAAGTAGCAGCAAAAAGTTTCGTTTTTTTATTCATTTGTTATTCTCCAAAAATTGTTTTTATATCCTGTTGCCCGGTCGTTTCGACACTTTTTATTACCTAGAACTGACTTTCAGGTTGTCAAAATGACCTTCTATAAAGGTTATATACAAGATTGATTATTATAGGGTTAATTAAAAATGGGCCCTGACTCCAGAGCACGAGAGCATTTTATAGCGGCTGTCAGTTTTGTATTAGCAGCACAGCGACAATTGCCTCATACAGTCGCGACCTTGTTTTTAAAGCTAACAATATCAGAGTCTTATAATGTAAATTCAATGTTTTTAGCCAATTTAAAATGTTGGTGAAATCTGTATGTGTCGCACTTGTATGAGCCAACTGTCGTCGTTGTACTACCTACATGGGGTGTATCCTGACTAACATGCCTGCTCGCTTTGGTTGGTTTACGTCTATTGAGCAACTAATGAGCAATTAACAAACATCGAGCGATTGGTCACTGGTTGTCTTGGTTTCGATGAGTAGACAAATAGATTCGGTTTAGTATGATGCTTCGGCTGTGATGTCGGTTTGCATTGCGTATGATTTAATAATAGGAAACAATAAAAATGAAATCACTTAAAATTTTCGGCTTGCTGATACTCGGCTTTGTATTTTCTCTAAGTAGCAGTATGTATGCTTACAGCGCAGGTGATTATGACAGCTATAGCGTGTTAGCAGAGACTGATACTGAGTTTACCATTCAACTGGAGTGGGTAAGCGGTGAAACTGAAGTCGTTACAGCACTCAAATCTACCCCACAAGAGTCTCATGGGAGCGCATTGGAGCGTTTCTGCGAATCAAATCCTAGGGCATGTGCGGTGAACCCTAATGAAGATAAAGAGAAATTTAAGCAGCAATTCTGAGCAATGCAATATGTTTTGGTAGACTTGCCGTCAGAATTGAATCATTGATGAATAAAAAGTGCTATTTTTTCCACTGGTTTGTATTTGTGTTGGCCAGCTTTTTTGCCGAAGCTGGACAACAATCGTTGGTCTTCGATTCTTTTGAACTACCTAGTCAGCTGCAATATCAACAGACAACACTGCCATTCAAGTCACCGGATGGCTCGTTGTGGTTTGGTTTTGCCAATGGGGTATTGCAGGTCTTGGGCAATCATAGCCAATACATGCCTTACCAAAACAAACAGGCGTTGGCCAAAAACAGAAAATTCATTTTCAAAGCCGTGTTCTTTTCCGGGCAAGTTTTGATTGCTGCAGATGAAAAACTGTATCGTTATGACCTTCACAGCAATCAGTTGCAGCCATTTGGCGATAATGATTTGGTGCCTGACGAGCTTATTACCGGGATGGTGCTCGATGGGGATGGAAATTTGTGGATAACCACCTATTCACATGTATTTAGGATCAAAGCGGGTAGCACTGATGTAGAAGAAATTGTGATTGACCCAGCTCTATTTTCCGCCGAGAAAAAGTATCGTTTCTTCCAGCATTTGTTGTTCGACAAAAATACCGTGTATATTTCCAGTTTTTTTGACGGTGTTGTTGCCATTAATGTAGAAGATCCCAGTCGAGCAGAATTGTCTGAAGTGGCAGGTTCAACGCATTATCAAAGTGTTGCAGCATATAAGGACACACTGCTAGTCAATACCAATGATGGCATTTATCAAGTCATGGATGGCAACAGTACACAATTGCTTGCTGGTACACTCAGCGGTGTTACCATCGCTGAATCGCAGGCGAAAATGTGGTTTATTCAGCACAATCAATTGTATCGCTATGACTTCAATACTGCTGCGTTGACACCGGTGCCATTGCGGCTTCGCTCTAACGAGCCGCTTAGTCCCGTCACCATGGAAACTATGATGCTGGATGTGGAAAATACCCTGTGGATCACCACCCAAGCCCATGGCATCATCCATTACAATGGGTTGAAAACCAAGATTTTCCCCTATAGTGATGTACAAAAAAGCCGGTTCTACAATGTTAATGCCACATTGCGCGATAACAGTGGGAAATGGCTGTTTGCCACATCGAAAGGGCTGTTGGATGAGTCGGGCAATGTTTTATTCGAGCGGCCCGTCTATTCCATTTACCAGAGCGATGACCACTTTTGGTTGGGCGGCTCAAGTGAATTGATAGGTTCTGCGGATTTGAAAAACTTTCAATCCTATAAGGTCGGTCAATTTAAGGACAATAAGATTACATCCCTGTCGGCAGATGCCAAAGGCGGTGTTTGGCTTAAAGCTCGGTATACGCCGCTGAGCCGCTACAACCCTCAAACTAGAAAGTTCACCCGACAGTTTGATATTGGCTTGGATGAACGGGAAACTCAACGCATCAGGTTTATCGGCATCGATAAAATCGACAACAACAAGCTCAATATTATCAGCGATAAACGGGTTCTGTCGTTGGACATTACTTTAGATACATTGCAAACCCACTTCGAAGCCCCTGACGACAACGAGATTGATTATGTCAGCCATACTGGCGGTGAATTCTATTTGTCGATGCGGGGTGGGCAAATGTTCAGGGTGTTGGGTAATAGCACAACTGCCATCCGGTTACCCGATGGCGCCATGCGATGTGTGGTCAGTCAGAATGAAAGTGTGGTGTGGATTGTAACCACACTTGGATATTTATATCGTTGGCAACGCGACAGTAACCAGTGGTTTTTGGTGGATCAATCCAAAGGGATACCGGCGAGGGGATTGGATGGTAAAGTCTGTGTTCTTGATGATGACCGCTTGCTCTTTTCAGCCCCCGATGGGTTGATGGTTTTGCCACTTGATGACTTTGGCATCAACGAGAGCCACCCCCAATTGCGGATGTTTGTTGAGCACGAAACACTTGACGGGTTGGGCAGACAACCGGTGAAAAATACGATTGAATTGCAGCACGATAGTTTCCCTCTGACCATTAATGCCTATCATTCGAGCTATATTGATTTGGCACATTCAGCGGTAAAATTTCGTTACCCGGCGCACTCCGGGCAATGGCAAGTCGCACCAAAGGGCAAGATTGTTATCAACCAGCGACCTGCGGGGCAATATCGATTGCAAGTTCAAGCGGTTAACCATGACAACATTGCAGGCAATGTGAAGGAGATTGTCATTACGGTGACACCACCGCTGTGGCAGACCGGTTGGGCGTATATATGCTACGTGCTGGTGTTGCTGCTGATGATGTATTGGTTCAGTGCCTTGAGAACCCGGCAACTGAGTAAACGAGCAAAAAAACTGGAGCACACCGTCTTGTTGCGAACCAGCGAGTTGGCCAGTGAAAAACAGCAGGTAGAACATTTGCTGTCATTGAAAGAACAGGAATTGATCAATGTCTCCCATGAATTACGTACCCCAATCACCTTGATTTGTGGGCCGCTAAAATCAGCGATTGCCGAGATGGACGAGGGAGCCAGCCGAAGCAAGCTGCAAATGGCTTATCGTAACAGCCAACGGCTGGGCCGAATGGTAGAGCAACTATTATTGATGGACCGTTTCAACTTGATGCAGTCGATGGACAAGACCGCGCAATGTGCCAACCAAGTCATGGCGTTCATCATAGAGTCTTTTACCCAACCAGCACAGAAAAAGGGCGTCAAGTTAACCTTGTCTTCAAATCCTCCTTGTTATTTGCTGTTTGTGCCCGATGCATTGGAAAAAGTGATCATGAATCTCATTTCAAATGCCATCAAATATACGCCCAGTGGCGGTCATATAACGGTATCTACCGACTTCGACCCGGATGGATATTATCACATCAGGGTCAAGGACAACGGCAAGGGCATCAAACAAGCGCATCTCGCCCAGATATTTAACAAATTCTTCCGGGTGACTGACGAGGACAGTGAAAAGGTCACCGGGGCCGGTATTGGATTGGCGTTGGTTAAAGTGTTGGTTGAACATCACAATGGAAAAATAACGGTTAACAGTGAGTGGGGCGTTGGCACTGAATTTGTCGTATCCTTTGATGCGCAATCAGTGACAGAGTCTCCCCAGGTGATAAATCGTGTACAAAGCGAGTTACATTCACAGGAAATTGAAGCGCTGATCCCCAATAATGAATCGTTGGCCCTTTCAGCTCGTTTAGCAACTGACAGCGAGCAACAAACCAAAATCCTGATCATCGAAGACAATATAGATATGCAGCATTATATAGTCGATACGCTGTCAACCGACTATCACTGCATGGTGGCAGACAATGGCAAACTGGGGTGGGAAGCTGCCATTGAACACTCGCCGGATCTTATTATCTGCGATGTGATGATGCCGGTAATGGATGGCTTTACCGCAACAAGGCGGATCAAAGAGGACATGCGAACCAGCCATATTCCCGTGATCATACTGACGGCTAGGGGTGATAGAGATAGTCGGCTGCAAGGATGGAGAGCCTTGGCTGATGAATTCCTGGCCAAACCGTTTGACGAGCAGGAGTTGCTGCTGAGGGTGCAAAACCTGTTGTCTATTCGAGCCTTGTTTAGGCAAGGGGTTGCTGGCACGATAGCCGCCAACAAACCACTGATAATGGATAAACAAGAGGATGTTAACCCCAAAGATAGCGAGTTTTTGACCAGGCTTGAATCATTGCTGGCGAAAAATTACGGTCAGGCTGACTTTGTCATAGATGATTTGGCCGATGGACTCTACATGAGCAAGCGCCAGCTGCAGCGTAAACTCAAAGCATTAACTGATTACACACCGACTGAATACTTGCGCATTTACAGGCTTCAACAAGCCAACCGGCTAATTGCCGAGGGACAACAGATCAGTGATGTGACTTTTCATGCCGGTTTTTCGTCACATACTTACTTTGGCCGTTGCTTCAAAGCCTATTTCAAGATGACACCATCGGAATTTCAGCATAGCCTTGTCGACTAAACCCAAGCTTCGCAGTACACGCGTCGTAATAATCAAGTATGGTGCACGTATTCGTCCCTGAAGGGCTGGTCCTAGGTAAATGCAGGAGCATATTTACCTAGGACTAACCCGCAGGGATGCTTTTCAACTGCCACACCTGTTTAAGCCACATCGAGCCGTCTTCGCAGAGCAAACATCAAACATCCATAATCGGCGTTGTTTCACTGGAATATACAATAAGTTTGGTGAAGTATTGGACGCTGGGCAGTGTTTCAGGCAAAATGCGCAACTTGCTGAATTAAAACACCTTTGACTGATGCTTCAGTGATAGTCAAAATGTTGATAATAACCCCGATTAGGTAAAATAGGTCCCGCTTTGGGACGACAGGACAGATGATGAATCTCTTAGCGAAAAAAGCAATGGTACTGATGGTTACTGCCACACTGGTCGGTTGCGGACAATCTGCTGATAAAGTGGCCACCGTAGGAGATAAAATCATCAGTAAAAGCGAGTTTTCGGCTTTTTTGGCGTATAAGCGCGTTGATGAAAACAATCAGGCGTTGGTGAGTGCACAACTTGACAGTTATCTTGACAGAGAAGCACTGGCTATGGCCATTGAGCAGGCGAATGTATTAAGTCCGCAAAAAGTCGCTGTAGAACTGAATGAATTTAAAAAAGAAATGTTGATCAGCCGTTACTTTGAGACCTTCGTTAAAACCCAAGTGACCGACTCTGCCATTCGTAATTATTACACCAGCCATGCAAGCAACTATGAAAGCAAAAAAGTCAATGTTGCCCATATTCTCATTCGCACCCATGCCAATATTGATGAAACCGAACGTAACGCTAAATATACCCGGGCGCACGAGGTTTACAGCAAGCTCAAAGCCGGTGCTGATTTTAAGCAACTGGTTAGTGATTATTCCGAGGATACCATCTCAGCAAAAAAAGCCGGTGTGATAGGCTGGTTAACCCAGGGGGCAATCGATCCGGTATTTTCTGACAAGGTATTTAATTCACTGAAAAAAGGCGAAGTCAGCGAACCCTTTCAAACCAGTTTTGGTTTTCATATTGTTAAATTGCTTGAAGGCCCCGTGGTGGTCAAAAAACCACTGGAAAAAGTGATGGGCGATATTCGTCATCAATTACGTAAAGAGGCCAAAGCCGCCGAGCTTAAACGCCTGGTTTCAGCGATCACCATCAAAAAAGTGGATTTGTGACCAGGCTGGATAAATAATCTTGACAAATAACATTGGCAAAAAAATAATAGAACAACCGGAATACTAAAAAATGAACCTCAAAATAACCGCAATCCTGGTGACAGTGACGCTGTTACTGTCAGCTTGCGGTGACGCCGAGAAGCAAGTCGCTGACCAACCAAAACAACAAAACCCGGATACCAGTAAAGTGCTGGTGACAATCAATGATCAAATCATCACTGAAGATGACCTTGCATCGGCCATTGTGCGCACAGTTGGTGATTATGCTGCCTTGCAACTCGATGAAGCAGGGCGTAAAAAAGTGCTCGAATCGCTGGTCATGGGCAAAACAATGGCCATGACTCAAGCGGCGACCTTGGATGCGGATCAGCTAACCGAGTTGGCACGCAATGTTAATGCATATCGTCAAGAGTTGCTGACAAAACAATATCTTAAAGACAATATTTCGCCACAGCCAGTGTCTGGTGCAATGGTAAAAACGTATTACCAACAACATCCCGAGCGTTTTGGCGGTAAAACCGTGCGCCATTACGAGATTGTTAAAGGACTGGTAAAACTCAATTCCAAGCCTAAAGATGTCTTGGTTGAACAACTGGGAGAATTTAAGTCCGCCAGCCAGTGGAAGTCCAAAGTACAACACTTAAAGCGCTCTGGTAGTCAGTTGCAATATGCCAAAGGTGCAGCCGACGCTGATTTACTGGATAAAAAGTTTGCTCAGGTAGTCAATTCTTTGGCTGAACAACAAGTGTCACCCATCTATTTTTTTGATGGTTACCCTTTGGTGATCCGGGTGACCAAAATTGTTACAACACCACCAAAGCCGCTGAGTGAAGTCAGCAGTGACATTCGCAAAACCCTGTTGCCAGTGCAGTTAAAAAAGGCAATTCAACAGGCGGCTGCGGGTTTAAGTCAAACCTTCAAGGTTGAATATCAGGGTAATAATGAATAATTCCATGTTTGTTTATCAATTGCGCAGCATGTTGCCTGTAAAATCGTTTGTTAGATTTGGCTTGATGGCCTTTTTAATGATGCTCAGCGCATCTTCGATGGCACAGACGCCCCCGCAATCTCCTGTCAGTGGACTTAAGTTCCAGTATTTTGAAGGCAGTGAGACCGAGTTGACGGATTTAGGTCAGCTTGATGCCAAAACTGCGGGTATTGCCGCAGGTTTGGATTTATCCCTGCGCCAACGTGAGCAAAACTATGCCTTGGTCTTCAGTGGATTCATTAATGTGCCGGAAAACAAAAGTTATACTTTGGAGCTGAAAACCAAAGATTGGGGCGAAATTTATCTCGATGGGCAGTTAATTATCAGCCGTCCGAAACAGCAAAGTATCAAAGAAAAAATCACCCTGGATATCACTGAAGGATATCACAGCGTGTCTTTTACCCATGTTCATTTTGATGGCAAACAACAATTTGATGTATTTGTTAAAGCCCGGCGGTTGAGTCGTCAGCTTATTCCTGAGCATTGGTATTTTTATGATGACGCTGCCGTTGAACCGCCAACACAAGACCCGGATGCGCCGCCGACCCCCAAGTTAATTCAAGGTCTGCAATACAACTATTATGAAGCTGACGACAGTGAGCTTAGTGATTTATCGTTGTTAACCCCCACAGATCAGGGGACGGTTGAAAACCTTGATTTGTCTTTACGTCAACGCGATAAAAATTATGCCCTGTCGTTTGATGGGTTTATTCGTATTGAAACCGCCGGTAAATATACGCTGGAGCTAAAAAACAAAGACTGGGGGTTATTGTCAATAGATGGTCAACTGGTGGCCAGTCAGCCAAAAAAGGATGGGCTGAAAAACAAGGTTGAGTTGTTTTTAAGCGCTGGCGATCATCCGGTTAACTTTACCCATGTGCATTTTAAGGCCAAACAGCAGTTCGACGTTTATATCAAATCAAAAGCCATTAAGCGCAGGCTCATTCCTGCCAGCTGGTTATTTTATGATGATCCTGACAGCGACAGTGATGGCGACGGCATTATTGATGAAGAAGATGCTTTTCCGGATGATCCCGACGAATGGGCCGACCTTGATGGAGATACCATTGGTGATAACGCAGACCCGGATATTTTTGATGATGGCCTTAAATATCGCTATTTTGAAGCCGACAAAAGTGAACTGAACGATCTGAGTTTACTGACCCCCGTTAAAGAGGGCATCAGTGCCGGGCTGGATTTGTCGGTGCGTGAGCGTGACGAGAATTACGCCATTGAATACAGTGGCTTTGTGCTGATCAATAAAGCTGGTTTGTACAGGCTTGATATTGATACCAAACATAACAGTGAGGTCTTTGTTGATAATAAGCTGATCTTGAGCCGGCCAAAACAGCAGACTGTTAAAGATAAAATCACCCTTGAGCTAAGCGAAGGCGCGCATAAAATCAAGTTGGTCACCCGCCATTTTAATCGTCAACAAAGCGGCAAACAAAAGTTTGATCTTTATTATCAATTAACAAAACCCAAAAAAGGAAAACGCAAGCAAATACCGCTGTCATGGCTGGTCTATCCGGATGAAGGCACACCTGACAGCGATGCTGATGGTGTTGATGATGCCGAAGATGTTTTCCCGGATAACCCGGATGAATGGTCTGATTTGGATGGCGACGGCATTGGTGATAACGAGGACGAAGCCGCGTTTGAACCCGGATTACTTTATCAATATTTTGAAGGCACGCAGGCTGAGCTCGAAGACTTGTCTGGGTTAACCCCGCTGACATCAAGAGTCACGGATGATATTGATTTGTCTTTGCGCCAGCGTGAGCAGGATTATGCCCTGCAATTCAGTGGTTTAATTCATGTGCCTGAAACCGCTCGCTATACCTTTGATATCGCTAATGATGACTCGACTCAGGTCACTTTAGCCGGTCAGTTATTATTGAGTC
>JABSOG010000268.1 GCA_013216025.1 Algicola sp.
GCCGCGCAAGGTGATAGAGCTTGCCAGTCGGGTATCGTAAAAGCGACAGCCGCCAGAACCGAGCACGCCATAAAACGAGTTCATTATTAATTTAATTGCCTGAGAGCGGGGGGCATCCTTGTGCCGTTTGGCCTGATCTCTTTGTGCCCAGAGTTCGGTGATAATTTGTGGCAAAAAGTGATTTTCGCGAGAGAAAAAAGCGCCTTTAAAACCGGGTATTGCCTGCTCTGGCGCTAACAATCCTTCTATTAATCCTACCGGGTCGACCTTGAAGGTTTTGATGATAGACGGGTAAAGACTTTTGAAATCTAGCACCAGTACGTGGTCGTATAATCCGGGTCTTGAACTCATCACATAACCACCGGGACTGGCCAGTCCGCCGCCGGGTGGTAAGTTTGGCGCAACATAACCTGCCCGGTGTAAACGGGGCAGGTAAAGGTTGGTAAAGGCGGCGACTGATCCGCCCATTCGGTCGAGTTCGAGCCCGGTGAGTTGGCTGCGAAAGATCAAAAAATCGAGTACTTTGGTGTGTTCGAAAATGTCGGTGACCAGCACGCAGTCTTCAAGATTGTAGGCGGCGAGTTTTTGTTTGTTATGAGCAAAATCGTGGGCAATTTCGTCTATCCGGTTAGCGACGTCTTCGGTTTTTTTGCCTCGGTTGAGCAGGGTTTGGGCGACATTTTCGAGGCTGAAACTAGGGTAGTTATAGGTGGCGGTTTTTAACGCATCAATGCCGTCTACGATCACTCGGCCGGGTAAGGTAACAAAACCCTGATTGTTTTCTGATCGGCTGTCGCGCCACAGGGCAAAAGAACCCGCTCGACCCAGTTTGAGTTTTAAGTGGTGCAGGTCAGCCCTTTTTATCAGTAAACGAAAATCAAAGTTGATCACGTTCCAGCCGATGATGATGTCAGGATCGAAGACTTTAAAGGCACTTTCGAGTGCGTGCAGCAGGGCCACTTCGTTTTCGACCCATTCGATGATGTTCGAACCGGCTTCAAATTCACCAATCATGATCACTTTTTGATAGAGCTGATCTGCCTTTTTGCCGTGCAGGCCGATGGAAAATAAATCGCCTTTCATTGAGCATTCTATGTCGAGCGACAGCACCGACAAGTCAGGGCGATAATCACTGGGGCGGATTTTGACCTGGGTATATTCCATATAGGCTGAACGCGCGCTGGGCTGGCCGACAAACTCGATGCCGCCACAAATAAAGCGTTCCATCAGGTATCTTTCTTGAAGGCGAAAGTCGCTTTCAAACAGGGTGATGTGGTCGGCCTGTAACAGCTCTTTGGCACTGTAAAAGCTGTGCATTGAATCAAAATAAAGGGCGGCAACCGGTTTTTGCTCGAAGGTTTTTAGCGCAAGCGGTTTGAGTTGATAGCTGTGAACATGAGGTTCAAGAATTCGAATGATACTTGGCTGCTGTTCTATCAAGACAAAAAACAGCGGTTGTTCTTTGTCTATCACCAATTTAGCTGGACCTGAGGGGGTACTAACCCATAACACAATCTCGGTGTGATCACGGTTGTCGCGGCTGTGTCTGGTCAGTAAAAAACCCTGATGTAAATTATTCAAAGTAATCATGCGCCTGATTATCGTCCTGAAATTCACATCCATGTGAGGTTTCAGGAAACCGTTACGTTCAAGCAAGTGGAACTTCACTCACTTTTCAACAAGTTGAAAAGGCGGAACATCCTTGTTCCGCATCGTCCTAGGTAGGAGTTTACCGTAATGCTTTGATAACAGCCAATTTTGTTGATTTTGCTCGACCTTTTTGGTGCGCTGTTTAATACTGGGGTATCGAAACTGACAATAAGAGAACGAAAAATGGATGAATTTATGCAAGCCGCCATCGATGAGGCTAAAGCCGGTTTGGCTGAAGGCGGCATTCCTATCGGCTCGGTGCTGGTACATGAGGGCAAGATCATCGGTCGTGGCCATAATCGCCGAGTTCAAACCGGTAGCCCGACTTTGCATGGCGAAATGGATGCGCTTGAAAATGCGGGTCGTCAACCCGCCAGGGTCTACCAGAACAGTGTGATTTATACCACTTTGTCGCCTTGTTCAATGTGCTCTGGTGCTATTTTACTGTATGGCATTCCTAAGGTGGTGATTGGTGAAAACCAAAGTTTTATGGGTGAAGAAGCACTGTTGCGATCAAGAGGGGTTGAGTTAGAAATGGTCGACAGCGAAACCTGTAAACAGATGATGAATGATTTTATGGCTAAAAAACCACAGTTGTGGAACGAAGACATTGGTGAATAGAATGAGCAAACTGATCACTGCATTTTTATTGTTATTGTCAATTGGGGTTCACGCTATTGAAGTGGTTAAAGTGGGCGTTTATGAATTTCCGCCTTATGTTTTTGTCAATGACAAAGCGACTGGCATCACTGTTGAAATGATTGGTTTGATGAATAAGTTTCAAAAAGACTATCAATTTGAAGTGGTTACCACTACGTCCCAGCGCCGCTATAAAGATTTTGTCGACAAAAAATTCGATATGTTGCTTTTTGAGAGCAAAGGTTGGGGCTGGCTAAAATACCCCGTCAAAGGTTCAATGGCGTTTTTGAAAGGGGCTGAGCATTATGTTGCTTTGGTTGAGCCGGGCAGGGGACAAGACTTTTTCACTGACTTTAAAAACAAAAAGATGGTAGGCATGTTGGGTTATCACTATGCTTTTGCCCGCTACCATGGAGAGCCCGACTACCTTAAGAAAAACTACAACATGACGCTGACCGACAATCAGCAAACCAATCTGGATTTGATATTGAACAAGCGTGGCGACATTGCAGTGATGTCAAAAGCGTATTTGAATTACTATTTTGCTAAACATCCGGACCTTAAGGCAAAGTTTTTGGTGTCAGACAAAACCGATCAAATCTACCGTCACACGGCTTTGGTGCGTAAAGGATTGAAGACGATCACTTTTCGCGATATCAACAAATTATTGCAAGGCATGAAAACCAAGGGCGTTTTAACACCCCTATGGAAAAAGCACGGCCTAGAATAAGGTTTGCGTTTGTCCATCACTGTAAGTGACGGTATAAATTCCTTCGGTTCTGCTAATCGTCGCTACGTTTTTTACGCCCGTGTAGATACTGCCTACTTGAGTGGCATCTGCAGTGCCTTCAATATTCACTGTCATCACAATACCTTGCTGATCACCAATGGCCAATTTGCCTGTTTCAGCAGGGTTGTTGACGGTTAGTACCTTATCACCATATGTCGCCACAACATTGGCCGAACCACCATTATCTTCAAGTGAATTGAATGAAACCCCAATCGGTAGAGACAGGTCAGCGCTGTCGAGCTGCATTGTGGCCTGAGTGGGCGACCACACTATCTGCTCATTGGCAACTGAGGCTTGAACTAGCAATTGTAAGATAGTTTGCGTATCAACAGTGGATGGTCCGCTCATAACACCAGTCATGCTGATTTGAGTGGGCACCGTGCGTTTTGTGCTGATATTCAAATCTACAGTGGTGGTATCGACCTGCATCGAACCTGCAATTGAGGTGTCCATTGAGTTGTTGATGGTGCTGGTGACAATGCTGATTAAGTCCATAGATCCCAAGGCATTTGAATCATTGTTAAGCGCAATCTCACTGCCGTTACTCAGGACAATTCGAACGTTGTCACTTTCGATGGAGCCGGTTAGTTTAACTTCTTGATTATAAACAGCAGTGGCCATGAGCGTCATGCCGTTGTACTGAATGTCAATCAACGCTGTATTACCCTCGCCAGTGCTGAGTTGGGTTGTCACTGCACCAGTCGCGCCTTGTATTACTGTATTGGCCGGAAACTCTTGAAAATACCCGCTACCGATAGCAAAACCCGATCCTTCAACAAAAGTGAGCAACAATGTCAGTAATTCGGGGATATCTGTTTTGGCCAGAGCAACTGCGGCTTGCGCATTCGACGCAACATAACCGCCGGGTAACAACAATTCGTCACCGAGTGTTTTGCCCCATGGGCTGACTTGGTCAACAAAAGTGATAACGTCATCAATGGACAGGATTTTGGTTGTTGTATTAGGAGTGGTATTGGATGCCTGATCAACAGCGATAAAAACGCTATCTAGGTCGCCGCTTTGCAGCACGGCTTCGAGCACACCAATAGAGATTGCTGTCGCGTTGGCAAAAATGCTTTGATGATCTGTATTGTCTGCAAATAACTGCTCTGCTGTCGCTGGCAATAGCTGCACAATACTGCGGGCTATCACATGCAGTGTTTGATTGGTGAGGTAATCAGCCATGATATCGACATCATTGAGCAGCCCGAGTTTGAATTTTACGTCACTTATTGCCGCATCTATATCACTGGCTTCTTTAACTTGGTGTAACTGAACCAGCGTGGTGAATGGCGAAACCACTTCGCTGCCACCCGGCGCTATCATGGTATAACGGTTAATCACCGTTGTATTGGTGTCTTTGTCGAGTGTTTGACCGACCAATGACTCAACAATTATGGGTTTGCTCAGCGCATCATTGATGCCACCGATGTCGAAAGTGACTTTACCTTGGGCATCGGTCATGGCGTTAGGTTCGCTGGCATCAAAGGAAAAGTTTTCGTTGAGATCGATAAAGGCCCGAGCGTTTTCAAGATAACCGTCAATCGCGGTGATGGTGTGATGTTGTGGTGTTGGGTCTGGGGTTGGATCGGGTGTAGGCACTGGCACGGGAGTTGGCGTTGGCGTGGGGGTAGGAGAACTGCCACCGCCGCCACCACAGGCGCTCATCAGAAAAATGCTGATAAGGGTGGGTGCTATGATTTTTGATCGGATTTGCATAAGGCTTCCTTTAGAATATGGGAAGCCAACAATATTAAAGCATTGGTGGATGTGTGACCAATACATAAGATGTAACCGGGCGTGAATTAAAAACCCTTTAAATCACTTATTTTTCTGCCGCTACGCGGCACTATATAAAGATGCGCAGCAGATTTATTAAAAAGTAAAATTCAAACTGACAGAAGCGGTACCAATGCCATCTTCTTCATAATAACCCTGATGATGGCTGCTGTAGTGCTGATCTGAATGGCTATAAAAGTTGTCGGTATCATCAGAGAAGTGATGGTATTTGTAACCGACATCTACCGATAAACGGCTGTTTAGCGACAAGCGGGCACCGACACCCAAATACGAATTGATACCGTCATCATGTTCGTCAAACTCTTCAACCAAATAATCAAATGGGTCAAAACCTACTTCAACATAAGGGCTGATGATCCACGGCATAGCAAGACCAAAAATAACTTGTGGATAGATGCCATCGACGCTTGGGGAATATCCTTCGATATTTTTAAACCCCACACCAGCATATAAATAGGAATGCTCGCCGCGCTCTTGGTTCCAACCATAACTTTGACTGCCGACGATAAGGTTAGCGCCCGATATTTTAATGTTATCGCTGTTGGATTCGCCAAATAACTGCACGCCCAAACCTGCATCGGCGTTTGCTGTATGGCTAAAAGTTAATAGGCTGCCCATTATAAGCAGAGGCAGAATTGAACGTAGCGGCAGTGTTGTGGTGGTTAGAGTTTTCATGTGGGGGCTCAATGTTTTATATGTTAGGGGTAGTTTATCTGGGGTTGGCTGAATGGTTGATGAATGCTGGATAAATGGGCTAGGCCGCTTTATTTGGGCTGTTGTAAAATCGGACTTTCTCCATACCCTCCTTGTTGCGCAGGAGTTTATTTGAGTCATCAACCGATTGTCGATAGAATGAGTGCCACCGATATACAGACCTTTAAAGCAATCAACGAACATGAAAAGTAGCGCCAAGTGAATAAATTCAAATCCATCCCGCTAAAATATCCAATCGCTGCTATGGTCATGCTGTTGTTGTATGGCGTGGTTATTAATGTGGAGCAAAGTCTGGGTTCGCAGCGTTATTATGTTACCGCGACCCTTAAAGCTGAATTGAGCAGTAAACCTGAGTCGAGCAGTAAAACTGACCTGACCGAAACCAAAGCGCTGCAATGTTTGGGCAAGATGGAAGGCATTACCCAAGAAATGAAATTCGAGAAAGTGCCCGGTTTACAACGCGTTGAGCGGGAGAAAATGCATGTTTTCTCCAAGTGGATTAATTGTGGGGTATTATAGGCGCTGGCTATTGCAGGTTTGTAGCAAAAAGCGGGGATAAACGCTGTTGTGCTCCTCGGCAATGTGCTCCTGCATTGCTCTACCACCAACATCCATGTCGGCGTGCACAGCGCCTTACCTACTTCCATGTAGGCAAATCACCCGCCAAATCTCGGTTATCGCTGCATTGCCTTAATCAACATCGCAGAAATATCAGCGCCTATTTTTAAGGTGGTTTGGGGTTCATCACTGTGCTGTTGCGAAGTGTTCAAAAACGGCGCAATCTCCATCATATCAGCCCCTGTGATTGGAAATTTGTTGGCCAGTGTTTCTATGATTATCAGCGCTTCTTCTGGGCTCATGCCGTCTGGTTCTGGGGTGCCAGTGGCGGCCACATATTCTGAATCGATGGCATCGATATCAAAGCTGATATAAAGCTCATCCACTTTATCTGCCTTTAATTGCGCGACAATACCCGCCACTATTGCCTCAGCACCCTGTTTTTTGACGTCACAAGTCCAGTGTTGTACGACGCCAAAAGTGTCTTGCCAATGTTCTTTGGGTTTGCCGGTTGAGCGAATGCCAATTTGAATCAAGTGATTGGGTTTGGGTAAGTCTTCGAGGATGTGGGTGCACCAAGAACCAAAGCACAAATCTATGCCTAGGCGTTCGACCAGCAAGTCGGTGTGGGCGTCAAAATGAATGATGGCGGCTTTCTTGCCTTGCTCTTTTTTGGCCAGTAACCAGGCTTTGGTTAATGGGTAGCTGCATGAGTGATCGCCGCCAATACCAAACAAGCCTTTGTCTGGAAAGTTTTTATAAAACTCGGTGGCGATGTCTTGGGTTATCGACAGCGGGGCTACCGAATATTTGGCATTTTTATCTTTATAGAGGGCTTTTCGACAATTGGTGATGGTGGCTTCGTTCATGTATTTGTCGTGCAACAAATGGGGGATCACCCTGATATCGCCTATGTCAAAGGCTTTTACATCAGGGTGTAAATCGAGCAGGGTATTGCGCAAAAATAACGGTCCCCAGTTGGCACCGCGTAATATGCCGCCACCAGTATCGGAACAAACGCCCAAAACGATAGCTTTTCCAGCGGCTGGTAACTCGTTTAGTTTGTCTTTCCATAACGCATCAACATTCTCGGTAGTGCCGTATAACGCTTGATGTAATTTGGTTTTGCGCTCTTTGCCTGTGTTAACAGTAAACACGCCATTGCCCGGCGGACACAGGCAATCTTCTAAGGTAGATTTAAATTGATCCCACATAATTGACTCATTGATATTAAGACGATAAGTAAGCTTAGCGCAGAATATAGAGGTGCAACAATTTATTGATGTCGAACTCGCCAGCAATACCAAACTCGTGTTGTAACTGGCTTTGCATTCTTCGTGCTGTGCCCTGATCAACCCCTTTTTCGCCTGACAATCCATAGCGCACCCAGCCTTCAAGTCTTTCATCAATGCCGGATAACTGATTGGCTTCATCTCTTAAGTTGTTGCGATAGTCTGTCATGTGCCGGGTGATGGATTTTTCGGCTTGTCGGCGGGCATCGCTGTAATAGTCGCGGGTCATTCTTGACTCGTTCTTTAATTTTACCGGGTTGTAGTCAAGGTCAATCGTGGGGTGAGACTCGTGACCGATGTCGGTATCACTGGCGCTGATGTTTTTCAATTTTGACCCTTCACCTTTAAAGGCAAGGGTGAGTTTACCAACAGCCATGCGGGTCACTTCTTTGATCTGATAATTGTAATCAGAGTAAACATCCTGTTGGGCTGTGGGGTGTAAATAAGACAGTTCATTAAGATGTTCGCTGAGTTGTTGTTTTATCGACGTCAATTTGTGGTCGATATCGTCATATTCGTGTTGGAAATTCGACAGGTTTTGTTCAGCGTTTGAAACCAAGCGGTTTAAACGATTGACTTCATTGTACCAGTGCTGATAAGTCGAACTGTTTGGCTGGGCGTTGCCCATTTTCAATTGGGCAATTTCGCGATCTTTACGCAAGCTGGTCAGTTTTCTTTGGCTCGCTTGCACGTCTGAATAGAGGTGATCGTATTGCTCGGCGTAGTTATGCACTCGTTCGCGGTCTTCGCCTATGTCGTCTTGAAGATGCAGGTAATCTGGGTTAGCAACTGTTTCGACGCCGCTGACGTACGATTGGGTGCGATCTTTGAGTTTGGTTCTGGTTTTGAACGCTGGTTTTGAATAAGACAGTTTAACCGCAAACTGGTTGCTCTGGCTCTCATCCGCTTTGTTAATTATTTGGATATCCTTTAACCGGTGGCCGAGGTTTTTGCCTAATGTCGTTGGATATTGAGCGGCAATTTTATAACGAACATCGTTGCCCAATTGCTGGTGGAGTATTTTGTACTGAGCTAATGCGTGAGCTTCTTTGCGCAGTTTGGCGACTTTACTGTAAAGCAGTAATGCCCGGCCATTGAGGCCATTTTCTTTGGCGGCATCGGCATCAATCAGTAGGTCGTCTAACCACAGGTCGAGTTGCAGTTGGGCAATGGCCAGTTTTTCTCGCGTCTTTTTGTTGTTGGGCTTCAGTTCTAGCGCTTTGCTATATTTGGCTACGGCCAGCTCATATCGGCCCTGACGGTTGTAATCTTCACCGGCATCAATTAAGTCTTTGTGGGCACAACCTGTGGTGACCAGTCCGGCTAGAAGGATAAACAGGACTCTGATGTTTGAAACGTTTCGCATTGATAACTCCATGATTGCGCAAGACCTTTGATTTTAAGCGTTCAGTATAAAGCAATTTGCTGAATCCAAAATGAATAGTGGCTTTTTTTTGCAAGGCTGAATATATTGCACAGCCCGAACAAATACAAACAAGCGCAAGTAGGAATAGACAAATGACACAATTGGCCAAATTCGCCGGGTTCAGTACAGACCGCTTGGTAATGAGGGATTTCACCGAGCAGGATTTACCCGCGTTTGCCGAGTATCGTAACGATCCTGAAATCGCCCGCTACCAAAGCTGGGATAGTTATGACATGAGCAAAGCAAAAGCGTTTTTTGAAACCCAACAGGCTTTGTCGTTTGGTGAGGCCGGGTCGTGGTATCAAATTGCCATTGCCGACAAGCAAACCAACAAGCTGGTGGGCGATTGCGTCATTCACTTCATTGAGGGTGACGATAAAGATCAGCAGGTTGAGTTAGGTTTTACCTTGGCAGGTGAAAATCAGGGCAAGGGTTTTGCCAGAGAGGGTATGAGCGGTCTGCTTGAATTTATTTTCAATGACTTGAATAAACGCCGGATTATCGCTTTTGTTGATGCACTTAATAAACCAGCCGCAGCTGTACTTGAAAATGCCAAATTCAGACAAGAGGCGCATTTTGTTGAGAATATTCTGTTTAAAGGGTGTTGGGGTAGTGAATATTTGTATGCGTTGTTGAAGCGGGAGTTTTAAGGAAATACTGCCGATAAAAAATGATGTTTTATTCATGACAAAACACCATAGGCGCTATTTGTTGTCGGGGACTTGTGAAAATTCTGAAATATAGACCGGTGGTCGACCGGGTAGTTCGGCAACGATATTGAGCTTGCCGCCCATGGCTTCAATGTACTTACGCAAAG
>JABSOG010000027.1 GCA_013216025.1 Algicola sp.
ACGGAGCCACGGAGGAAAGAAAGAGGAAGAACAAAACATAAAAGAATGTAAAACAAGCATAAGAATGATTGATATTTTTGTATTTCGTAACGAGTAAATGCAATTTCTACTTTAATTACCTAAACGTTTTTCCCTTAGCTTTTATCTTTTCCTCTTTCTTTCTCCGTGGCTCCGTGCCTCCGTGTTGAGATCTTTTAATCTTTTGCGCGCAGCGTTACAAACTACGCTGGTCATTGGCCTTAAGCAGCAGGCTTTTGCTCTCTTTTTGGAAAGAAACGGCATAATCACCAAACCAGTCAGAAACCTCATCAAATGCTTTTTTAAACCCTTCTTTATCATCGCTTTCGAGCATCTTCACGGCGTCTTCGTAGGTATTGATATAATGCTTCAGCAGTTCAATGGCCTGTTTAGAAGAGAAAATGATGTCGGTGTACAATTGCGCGTTTTGGGCAAACAATCGGCCGACCATGGCCAGTTCTAAACGATAAATAGGTGAACTGAATGCCATTAACTTGTCCAGATCCGGGTTTTCCAACTGCAAATTTCGGCCGTAAACAAAAGTCGAGAAGTGACGCATTATTTGGATCATCTGCATTGCGCTGTCGTGCTCTTGTGGTGCCGAGTTGTAGGTGATACAGCCCCAAATGGTGATTTGGTCCAGCAGCCATTTATAATGTTCACTGCCACGGCCATCACACACCACCACAACCTGTTTGACAAACGATCCGTCCGGGCCAAACATCGGGTGTAAACCCACCACTGGGCCACTGTGTTTTTCCATCATGGCTGTCAAAGGCTCGTCTTTGATACTGGTCAAGTCAGCCAAAATACAATGATCTGGTAATTTAGGCAAACTCTCGATCACCGCAGAAGTGACGTTGATTGGCACTGAAATGATGACCAAGTCAGCATCAACAACCACAGATTCAACCCGATCCCAATCGTCTTTTTCGACCACTTCGACGGTGTAACCCGAGATCCTGAACATATTAACGAAGGCTTTACCCAGTGCACCATTACCACCAAATATGACAATTTTATTAATGTCGTTATTTGAACAGTGATAATGCTTATGTTGTGATTGATAAGATTCGCGCATAATTCGGCGCAGTAAGTCCTCGACCAACTCAGGGCTGACCCCCAATGCCTCAGCCTGCTTTTTACGCTTGGCCAGCAATTCATTTTCTCGCGCTGGCACATAAACTGGCACACCTTTGATGGTTTTATACAAACCCACCTGACGCGTGACCTTGCTTCGTTTAGCCAATAACTGAACCAACTGGCTATCCAGCGAATCAATTTCGTCACGCAGCTGGTTAATATTGATTTCTTTCATCGCTTTAGGGTCTCACAGGAGTTGATGTCGGCCCAACCAAACGGCCTGACTGTTTATCGTAGTACCATAAGTTATTTTGGGTTAAATGAACACCACCAATCCACCGATCCAGCCTAATTGCCGCCAATGCATTAGCCTTGCCTGCTAAGACAGTTTGGCCAAATTCACTGATAGAATACGTCACCCTATCATTAGCGCAAATCACCAAGGACGGCTCGGCATTTTTCAACTGATTTAATATGGCGTAAAAACAACTATCACCCAAATATTGGCGTGACTCACTGGCCTGATAAGCGCCAAATAATGCCTGTGCCGTTTTATCATCGGCTTCAAGGCTTGCTAATATACAGTGTGCAACCCGGCACAATCCATGCCCCACACCGGGATATTGCTGCAACATTCTTTCAACCGCACCGGACAAAAACGGTAGTACATCGGTATTGTGCTCAAGTAAATCTTGCCAATCGGTTGGTCTGGGCGAACAGAATGCCTGCCACGCCCGGCTGGCCAATTGAATGTGCGCTTCGCTTAGGGGTTGTTCGAACTGTTGCAAAGCCAACAATTCATCCGGGCTGAGTAGCCCCAAATAATTTTCAGTGCAAATCAAACTGACCTGATGTGTACTCAACACGTCTGACGGCAACTCGTTTAGAATTTGCAGTAATTGCAATTGATCGTACAGGTCATGTTCAAACCATAAACGAATGGTATCGTATTGCGCCAGTGACTCAAACTGCTTGTCGCGCTCGGCAAAACTTTGTGCCACTTCAAAAGCACTGCCCGCGCCATCGATAAACCCGGCAATAAATTCAGCCCTTTGCGCTGACAGTTCAGCCAGTGATAACCCCGCAGGTACTGGTCCATCATGCAAAATATCACGCCAAGGTACAAAATCCCCAATCAACCCTGCCTGTTTCATCAGTTCGACCGCACAATCGCCGTTGGTAATGTGTAATATGCTCATTTTTGTCCTGTTGCCAACATCATTATTAAATTGGTAAAAAAATGCTATGCTAAGTAATACATCTAACCTAGCTTATCACCTAAAGTGTCTAAACTGTTGAATAATGGATAAATTTGACTACCCCAACCAACCTCAACTAATGCTAGGTCGTCGCCCGGTGCTGCTCCTCGCCATTTTGTTTGTGGTCAGTTCAGTCGCCATTTTTGCCCACCTGCAAAATCTCAACATTCAATTAATTGAATCAACCACCAAACAACAAGTCAGCGACATTTTCATTCAAGTGGTGGTATTGGTGTCTTTACTACTACTGTCGAGCCTTGCCATTGTCACTTTCATGATCAACAACCTGCGTCAGGCCAATCAATCTTCGATGATGCTCAATGCCCAACTGTCGCAAGAGATCAATGAAAGGAAAGCCGCCCAGATAATGGCCAATAACGCCAAAGACGAAGCCAACCTCGCCAACAAAACCAAATCGATATTTCTCGCCAATATCTCCCATGAGATCAGAACCCCAATGAACGCCATCATGGGTTATTCACAAATACTCAAGCGCGATCCGCTGCTAAACGATAACCAGCGCCAATCTTTGCTGGTGATCGAACAATCAAGCACTCATCTGCTGGGGCTCATCAACGATGTATTAGACATTTCAAAAATCGAATCTGGATTACAACAACCCCATATAACGTCCTTTGATTTGATTGCACTGCTCAAATCCATCAGCGACATGTTCAATTTAAAGACCCTCCAAAAAGGTCTGACTTGGAAAGTGGCGCTAGATTTTGTCCATCAGACCCTGTGGGTCAACGGCGATGAAGGCAAACTACGTAAGATCATGATCAATCTCATCGGTAACGCGGTCAAATTTACCGACAAGGGTTTTGTTCAATTGACGGTAACTGAACGCAATGATAATGCCTTTTATTTTGAGATTATCGATAGCGGCATGGGCATCACAAAGCAAGAACAACAACAATTGTTTACGCCGTTCACCCAAGGCCATGGTGGACAGACAAAAGGCGGCACCGGTCTTGGTCTGGCCATTTCGAAGAAATACCTTGAATTGCTCGGCAGCACCCTGTTACTCAAGTCCCGTGAAAATAAGGGCACCACAGTCAGTTTTGACTTGGAGATGCCCCACTGTAATACCCCCAAAACTGAGGCCGCCATGCCACAGGCCTACAAATGTTTGGCTAAGGGACAGCACATCAGCGTTTTAGTGGTTGATGACATTGATGTCAATCGTAACATAATGACTCGCATCCTCGAAGATGCGCAGTTTTTGGTGACCGCCGCCAACAGTGGCTTCATCGCGCTCGACATGATGGAGAACGCCAGTTTCGATTTGGTGTTGACCGACATTAATATGCCTGAAATTGACGGTATTACCTTGCTCAATCGAAGTAAAAAAACCAAACTTAATCAACAGACACCCGTGATGGCCATCAGTATATCGTCACTGGAACAGGACAAACAGCATTATCTTGACCTTGGGTTTGCCAATTATATTGCCAAACCATTTTTAATTGACAACCTGTTTGGTTGTATTAAGCAGACCCTCAAGGTTGAATTTGAATGCATGGAAAAACCCAAGCCGCCCAAGACAATCGATAAACATAAGGTGCTTATGCCGCCCAGTGATATTATCGAACAGATTAGACAAACCGCTGAGCTTTACCGGGTGTCGGATGTCGAGACCCAATTAAAACAATTGGCTGAGCAAGGTCAACAATATGATGACTTTATTGAAGTCGTAAAAACGTTTATCGCCCAATATGACATGGAGGCATTAATGGCCTTTTTGGATCAACACTCATGAACGAACCACACAACAGCAGCATTTTGATTGTTGATGACAATCCGATCAACATCGACCTGTTACGACACTTTCTGACCCTTGACGATTACAAGATCTCAGCAGTGACCAGTGGAGAAAAAGCACTGAAGCTGATCGCCCGCGTCAAACCAGACCTTATTTTGCTCGACATCATGATGCCCGGTATTGATGGTTACGAAACCTGCCGCCGCCTCAAGGCCGATAACGAAACCGCCGCGATCCCAGTGATATTTGTCACGGCCAAAACCGCGCCAGAAGACATTCGTCTAGGATTTTCGGTCGGTGCGTCAGACTACATCACCAAACCGGTTCAACAAGAAGAAGTATTGGCAAGAGTCGTTAATCAGTTGAGGTTACTTGAAAAATCCAGAATGGACCAAGAACAGCTATTGCAATCAGAAAAGCTGTCGGCACTCGGCGGTTTTGTCAGCAGTATTGCTCACGAGATCTCAACCCCGTTGGGCACACTCAATACAGCGCTGAGCTTTACCATAGATAAGGCTGCGCAAATTAGGCAAGACTTCGACAACAAAACCCTCAGACCCGCCAACCTTTCGAGCTTTTTAGACAGCATCAATGAAGCCTTACAGATCTCGCAAACCAATATTGAAAGCGCTTCACAGATATTGCACAGCTTTAAACTGGTCGCGGTAGACCAATGTCATTATGTGGTTTCCCGCTTCAATTTGCGCGAGTACATTGATAACATAGTGCTGAGTCTCAAACCCAACATCAAACAGACCCCCCATCAAGTGGTCACATCGATTCCCGCAGATATAGAGGTCAACAACTTTCCCGGTGCGCTATCGCAAATTATCATCATTTTGATCAACAACTCACTGTTGCATGGTTATAAGAATGACCAAAACGGCAAAATGGAGATCAGCGCAAAAGCCATGGATGAATATACCGAACTGGTCTACCGTGATGACGGTGTAGGTATAGAAGCCCAGTTACTTAAAAAAGTGTTTGAACCCTATTACACTACCAAAGCCGGTAAGGGCGGCAGCGGATTAGGCATGGGAATAATGAAAAAACTGGTCGAAGAGGATCTTGAGGGCAGCATTGATATCTCAAGCCGCCCGGGTGAAGGTTTACAGGTAATAATTCGCTTTAAAACAGAAAAGTAAGACTAAGCTGATTCGGCAGACTCGGTTGATTCGGGCAAATTGCTCTGAACACCAAAACGCTGATCAAGATAAGTAATGATTGCTTTTGAGTCATACAACCAAGTCACCTGATCGCCTTCTTGAATGCGCAAACAAGGCACTTTAATACGGCCACCTTCTTCTAGTAACTCTTGTCTGTGTTGCTCATTATTTCTGGCATCACGCAACTCAATGTTCAAGTTAAGGCGGATCATAGAACGACGGACCTTGACGCAAAAAGGACAGGCATGAAATTGATACAAAGACAGATCTTTTGATTGTAAATCTACCTCCCCTTGTAAATGCTCACTGCGCGTCATTCTTTGTGGTCTGGTGATAAAATCAATAAGAATAATCAATTGACCCAAAGCGTTACGGACGAGTTTTAAAACAAGGGATTTCATAATGTGTCTAGTGACCTTCTGGTGATTGCTCCGTGACCGCTCTAATGAAAGAACAATGGCTAACAGAGACTGAAAATTGGCCGCGAAGTATAGCAGATCATGGGGGTGAAGGGAATGGTTGATTTTTGTGCGATCAGAATTAAAGGGGTTGCTGGTTTTTCTGAGCGTAACATGGAGATTGTCGCAAAAGGCTTTTGATTGTGATAATTCGTGGATTTAACACCACTCTCTTTTCAAGTTCTTTTCAACCTTATGCGGCAGCGACCCCCGATCACTCCCCTTCACCATAAAACACCAGCAATTTGCGATATTCCTCACTGGCCTTAAACTCACTCATCGCCTTAGCAAATCTTTGCGCCAATACCTCATGCTTTTTGACTTTAGAAAACGCCAAATAGACCGGATTAGTGGCAATCGGTTGGTCAAAAATATGAAAAGTTTGTTTAATCTGTTGTGGCGAGAATAACTGGCGCAAACTGTGTTTCGCAGTGATAATAATATCCACCCGCTTGAATTTGAGCAAATCAACCAGCTTTTGTGGAGAAGGTTCAGGGATCCGGACTTTCAGTAATCCTTTGGCTGAATCAAACGGCTCACCATATTTAAACCCCGCCCCCACCGCAATGCGATAAGGCCTGAGGCTGGCAATGGTGCCATCAAATAAAATCCGCTGCTTGTCTTGAGCTAAGATAATTGGCCAGGTAGTGGTACTCGAAAGAATATTACCCGGCACAAACTCAGCGTAAATAGCTCGCTCAGGTGTATAGCTAAAATAACTGACGGCATCAATCCAGCCATAACTCAAATCTTTGATTGAGCGCATCCAAGTCAGGCTGACAAAAGTCACCTTGATATTGAGCTGTTTCGCTACACCGCGAATAATATCAGCATGTAGACCTTTAAATTCACCCTTTTCAACATACTCAAAAGGATAGAAATTACCTTTACTATGGCTGATAACCACAGGCTCAATTGAGGCCGCTTTAAAGCTACTAAAAAACAACAGGCAAAAACAAATAAATACTCTCATCTATTGACTATAAGCCAGTCCAGCCAAGGTTTCAAAACCAGTCGCCGAGTTTTTTCTTTAGTTTTTCTTTTAAACTGTCAGTGACCTTGTCGGCCAGTTTGGTTTTCAACAATTCTTCAAGCTGCTTATCGAGCTGACTGAAATCACCATCGTAAGCTAGCAAATCCTGCTCACCACCCACATTGGCATTAATTTGCTCGGCTACTTTTTGCTGCATCGCCTTCATTGCCTTGCCTTTGAATTTTTCAAGCTCGACTTTGGCGCGCTTTTTAATGGCGCTCATCAGCTGCTTGTCGAGTGCTGAGCGAATGCTCAAATCAGGCGAAGCCACATCCCCACTGGCACCAATATCAACCGACAAGGTGTTCATTTGGGACAAAATATCGACCACAGCCTGGCCAATAGAACTGTCAGCGCTGCCTTCAAATACGCTGTCACTAAATGCCAAGTGATTGTTGTTTTCGAGCTTTTGATTGGCATAAGCCGCCGATCCTTTAACATCCAACTTCGTCTGGGCCAACACCAACTTGAAGTTTTTGCTGTCGGTAATGGGCAGCTGTTTAAAAGTCAGCCCCTGCACATCCCAGTCTGATTTAATACGCAAACCGGCTTTTTGCTGCATAAATACATCGGCGTTCAAAGCCAGTGCGCCCATCCCTAGCAAGTCGGTGCTTTTAACCGTCAACTTGGTTGGCTTGTTGCGTATCCAGTGCTGTGCATTTAATTCCTCAATCTCAATGACAAAACCGCCTTGGTCGAGGTTCATACTAATATGGGTCTTTTCAACCAACCAATCGGGCATCGGGTTCTCTAATTCAAAATGAACAAAGCGGCCTTTTTCCAAGTTCACCACTACTGGCGGGGCACTGTCGCTTTTATTCAATTTGTCAAGCATCGGTTTTATCATCTCAAACAACTCACTGGCCTGTTGATAATAAACTTTAGCCTGCTGACCAAATATCAACGCGGTAAAGTTTTGCGCACCCCCTTCGTTTAACTGATATTGCTCAGACAACATCGCCCAATCTTGTTTCGGTGCGTCTTTAACGTCCTTAAGGACCACCGAGATATTCTCTTTACTGCTTTTAAGCTGCTTTTTCGCTGCTTTTAGCAACACTTTATCGGCTTCAAATTGCTCTTTAAGCTTAGTAAGGTCTTCAGTTGCCTTAATTAAAGCCTGTGGTGAGCTGGTATCGGTGTCAGAAATTGCTTTTATCAAACGCTGATATTCTGCAATTTTAGCCTGATCAGGCAGCTTGGTTGCCAACGCTTTTATCGCCGCCTTTTCAGTTTTGTAAGTTTGCAACAGCCTAACCCCAGCCTTCGCCGTTTTTAAATCGCTACGAGCCAGCAACTCTTCGACCGTAGGCAACGCCGCCATGGTATCTTCAAGCATAGAAGTGTCTTCTTCAGTGCCCTTGCCGGTATCAGGTTTAATGGTGACCTTGCCCGGATATTGGCGTGCTTTATTCAAATAGACCTGCTTGATATCCACCGAATGGATCAACGTTTTGCCTACAATTGACTGCCACAAATCCATGCTGACTCTGGCCTGTTCAAAGGCCACAATGTTTTGACTTGGCGCAGCCGGATCGGTGACCTCAAAGCCATTCACTGCAATCTTAAACGGCGACCAAGTCACCTCAACATCAGCCACATTAACCTCAGCGCCCCAATAGTGGCTGCCACCCTCTTCAATACCCAGTTTGATCAAATCGCTGGCATAAATCACCATCACCCCAATGATTAACGACAACACAGCGAAAAAACCCACCAGCCCCTGCCAGCGAAAATAACCCGATTTTTTCTGCTCGTTTTGTTCTGAAGGTGCCTGTTGATCTTGAGGTTTGCTTTTAGCTTTAATTTCAGACCCAGCTTGGCGAACACCTGCCTTGTTTTGCTCTGTTTTATTGTCCGTCATAATCTTACTCCCCTCCGCTGAAACTGAGATACAACTGATACAACCGTGAAGACTTCAGGGTTCGCACAATTTTGAATTTTTCGACAAAGGTTTTCATATGATGACGATAACGCTCAATCAGAAATTTGCTGATAAAAAGCAGTGGTAAAAACAACACCAAAGACGCCACCAGCGACCCCAGCGTGAGGGTGTGATGAAAGTGAGACAATTTCAAGAAAGAGAGCTGATATAACCCGGTCCAGAAATCAACCATTGCAGGGTTATTGAGTATCGATTCGCCCAGCGCAGCAAAGGGAGCAGAAGTAAAAAAGGCTAAACCAGAGAACGCCCCCACACACAAAAAGAACGCACTCAAGTTAACCCTGATGACAAAAGCCAATAATAAAATCAGTATGTTATGAATACTTAACAAAGGCGTAAGCCCCACAATCATACCCAGCGCAATGGCTAGGCCGATTTGTCTGGGCGAGCTTTCAGAATTCAGCGCAGCCAGTAACTTGGCTATCAAGGTCAGCATGGGGGGTTCCCTTTTATTCTCATTAATATTGTTCGAGTGTAGCCATAATTCAAAGCGGTTGCCATTGTTTATTGGCCACGATTGCCCTATCGAACAAACCTGCTGCGAACGACCCCCATTACAACTGATTTAATTGCCAATTCTTTTGCAGTGGTATAGTGTTGGCGGCTCAAAAGTACCGAAACCTCTACCCACTATTTCCGGAATATACCATGAAAGCGTTTATTGTCAGCATAACCTTATTATTACTGGTTGGTTGCGGCGGCTCCAGCAGCAGTCCGACCCCAACCGATGTGCCAAATCCACCTGTGCCACCAGACAACACAACATCAACGTACACAGTGCCAACTGGCGAATTGGTGAAATGGGCGGTACCCGTAGACGCGGCAGGTTTTGAGGGTTCTGCCACCTATTGCGATCTCGACAATGACGGCACGCTCGAAGGGATTGTGCCTGTTGCAGTAGTCGACGGCCCAGAACTGAGCTTTTTGATGGTTGTCGAAGGAGACACCGGCGCTGTTCGATGGCAAAGTGCACCCGGCGATGCCAGTTATGCCTATCCATTGTGCGTTGACGTCAACGATGATGGCGTGCTTGATATACTGACAGGCGGTCGAACCAAAGACCTCATTGCCCTGAGTGGCGTCGATGGCCAGCCGATTTGGCAATTTAACACCGTCAATCCCGATGCCGCATTGTTAGGTAACACCTACTCGGCCGCAGCCGAAACAATCAGCCCATCAACCATCTTTTTCACCAGCGGCGGCGGTGGTGGCATCGAACGTTTAGTGGGTAAACTGTTTGCTATTGACCTGTCTGGCGCTATCATCGCCAGTTGGATAGAACCTCAAAACAGAGAGATTTATACCACCCCAGCCCTGTATCGCTCACCTACCGGTATACTCTATTTGGCCGTAGGCTCAGGTGGTGAAACCCTGCCCGGCTCAATATTTATCTTAAGCTACGACGAAAACGATAAAGCCTTTTCGGTTGTCTCAGAAATCCCCAGCAGCTGCCAGATTGCGGGATGGATAGCCTCACCAGTGTTTGCCGACGTCACCGGTGACGGTATTCCAGAGGTAATCAACTCAGATTATTGCGGCGCAACCCTAGCCATGTCATTAGCAGGAGAAGTCATATGGCAGGCAAATTCTGACCAGCTTTATGCCACCAGCAATCCAGCCATGGCTGACCTCAATGGTGACGGTATTTTAGATGTCATCAACGCCTTTGCTTCACTAAATTGGAGTATACCCGACAGTTACGACCTTGCCGTCAGCCAAGTGATAGCCATAAACGGACTCAATGGCGAAGTGATGTGGAAACATGACTTCAATACCCTAATATCCTCTTCACTAGTAACGGCCGACTATAATGGCGACCAAATAGCAGATATATTTTCGATTAATATAGACGGCTTGTTCGGCTCACTAAATGAATCCTCTCTGGTGGTGTTAGATGGTACTGATGGCTCAATAGCGCTCACCAACAACATGTCGTTCTCATCGGGCACCCCGGCATTGGGCGACCTTAATGGCAATGGCGTTTTAGACATGCTCTATGCAGAAACCTCCGCACTTACCGCCACCAACGGCGGCATTGTTTTGCTGGAGTTTCCCGGCGTAATACCGCCCCAGACAAACACCTCAAATAGCTTTAGAGGTATGCCCTTACACAATGGTTATATTCCGTAAGGGCTATTATCCGTAAAGGTTCGGTCAAACGGTTTGCGGTTGTAGACCCATCTGGTTTTGCAACCGATAAACCCATTTGGCATAAAGAAAAATACCCACCCCCGACACGGCACCAACCGTAGCAATAATGTACCAGGCCATTGCGATATCATTGGCTTGGTATAAAACATCGGTCATCGCCTGCGCAGATTGTCCAGTATGGGCAACCAGCGTATCAAAGGCTTCACCGTTTTTAATCGCCAAGGCTTGCTCTTTGGCCATGCCCAACTGCTGCAAATAATCTCTGGCCAGTAAATCTTTAGAGGCATATTGGTCATACAGCCACGGTCCCAACTTGCCCTCAAGCGTCCAACCGATGCCTTGAGGTAACATCACAAAACCTAGATACATCGCTTTTTTATCGTTTGGCGCAATATTGCCCATAAACTCGCCCTTTTTGGGGCTTAACAACATTTCACCAAGGCTGAATACCGCAATAGCGACTACCATTGCCCAGGCAGCAGGCGTAAAGCCCACCATAAACATCGCGACACAACAAAACATACAACCGACCAACATACTGCTTAAAATTCGGTATTTAGCGGTCATGGCTGCGACCAAAAAGCAGGTTGTGGCGATCATCAAAAAGTTAATACTCATCAAATATTCAGGCATCACCTTAGTACCGGCATGATTGAGCCCTAACAAACCAATCCACAGCGGGTTTTGCGTGCCCGCAGTACCAAACAAGTCAGTCACAATGGTGCTGGTATTCACCCAATCTTCAATATGTTTGGGCAACACATCAAACATCGCATTGAACATGAACCAAAAACCAGAAAAGGCGAACATATAACCCATCACCAGCGGTTTTCTTACTTCGATGAGCGCTTCTTTAAACAGCGATTGCTGGCTTACTTCGCCTGAAGCAACTTGTGCTTTTCGAGCCAATCGCTCGGCTTTACCCGGCTCTTGATAGAGCAATAACAAAATGAAATTCAAAGAGATAACACCCGCACAAACGTAAAACAGATGTTCCCAACTGAGCTGACGCAATTGCACCGCAATCAAAGGTCCCAACCAGCCGCCGATATTCACCAGCTGATAAAAAATCCCCCAAGCCATGGTACTGGTTTCGCGTTTGACCGACTTAACCATAGTGCCTTGAATACCGGGTTTAAAAATGCCGGTACCAAAAGCCAGCAACATCGCACCCACGGTGAAACCGACAAAGCTGGGGAACATCGCCATGGTCAAATATGCAAAGATTTTAATGACAGTGGCGCAGGCAATGGTTAGCTTGTAACCGAACCGGTCGGCAGTACCACCGAGGAATATAGGAATGAAAGTCTGAGTCATAGCAAAAATCAGCATAATGGTGCCGTAGTCACTCATGGTCAAACCCAAGCCGCCTTTAGAAACCGCATCGGTGGCATACAAACTGGCGCTAGCCTTCACCCCGTAATAGGCAATTCGTTCAACAATCTCCATGCCGCCCACCAGCCAAAAAATATAACCTAGACTCAACAGCGACGCCCAAAGCCCCAACTGCTTAACCTCTTTTAAGTCGTTATTGGCATAACGATTGTTTTGACCCATGATTGACCATCCTACTGTGATTACAACAAAATGTTATTGTACACAATAAACCAGTCTAATCAACTGTAGCGAATTTGTCGCGAAAGCCATTTGCGCGACAATTTTTAAGATAATTTGTCGCGAAAGTCATTTGCGCGACAATTTTTAAGGTAATTTGTCGCGAAAGCCATTTTCGCGACACTTTTTAAGCTAATTTGTCGCGAAAGCCGTTTGCGCGACAATTTTTAAGGTAATTTGTCGCGCAAACCGTTTGCGCGACACTTTTTAAGTTAAACTGTCACAATAAACCCCAAAAGTGTCGTGATAAATGGCTGTTCAATTAACCCAGCGTGAAGAATTAGAATCAATCAAGCTTGCCTTGTTGGCTTTTCCTCAAGGCGCATTGGTTGATGAGGTTGCGCAAGTACTCACCTTTACCTTGCCCAAACGCACCTTGCAACGACGACTGCAAAGGCTTCAAGAAACCGGGTTTATCCGTATTGAAGGTAAATCACGGGCGACTAAATACAGCTTACTCCCGCAATCAGATCAAACAAACGTCACCGCAGCGACCGAGGATGCAATCCCTTTGCCTGCACAAGCCCAAAAGACTTTAAGTTTGGTCAAAGCCCCAATTCAACAGCGTAAACCTGTGGGATACAACCGAGAATTTGTTGAATCCTATCAACCCAATGTCACCCAATACCTAGCACCAGACGAAATCGAAAAGCTAACGGCACTGGGCAAAACCACCATGGTGGCACACCCCGCTGGCACTTATGCCAAAGAAATTCTAAACCGTTTACTCATCGACTTGTCGTGGAACTCCAGTCGTTTAGAAGGCAACACTTATTCACTGCTCGACACCCAACGATTGATCGCCTCAGGTCAGGCGTCAGACAACAAATCAACACTCGAATCACAAATGATCCTCAACCACAAAGAAGCCATTGAGTTTTTGGTCTACAGCGCAGAGGACATCGGATTTAACCGTTATACAATTTTGAATTTACATGGCTTGCTATCGTACAACCTATTGCCAGACCCAAGCGCATCGGGCCGCTTGCGTCACATCGCAGTGGGCATCAGCCATTCGGTGTTCGAACCATTAGCAGTGCCGCAAGAAGTAGCAGAAGTGTTTGATTTGATATTAAAAAAAGCGGAGCTGATCACTAATCCGTTTGAGCAGGCGTTTTTTGTTATGGTGCATTTTCCTTACCTACAACCTTTCGATGACGTCAACAAACGGGTATCTCGACTGGCCAGCAACATTCCTTTTACCAAACATAACCTCTCGCCGCTGTCTTTTGTCGACGTACCAAACGACTTATACACCTGGGGCATTATCGGGGTTTACGAACTTAATCGTATTGATTTACTCAAAGCGGTTTTTATGTGGGCCTACGAGCGCTCATCCCACAGATACTCAGCTGTAAGACAGTCTTTGGGCGAACCCGACCCGTTCAGAATTCAGTATCGCGAAACCATGCGAGAGTTGATAGCCCATATTGTGACACAAACGATGGATCATGCGCAGGCCTCAGTGCAAGTTCAGACCAAAGCTCTGTCGTTGCCAGCGACCGATAAGGCCCGTTTTATCGAAGTGGTTGAAACCGAATTACTGAGTTTGCATGAAGGCAATTTTGCTCGTTACCGGATAAGACCTTCTGCGTTTGAGGCTTGGCAAAAGATTTGGTGTTAAGCCAAGCTCACTAACCCAAGATATTAAATCCCAACCCACTCACGCAGTGCAGTCCATTCTTGAACAGGTAAGAAACTAAACTCTGCCTGCCCAACAGCAGTGACAAACGGCTCAAGTGAAGGGGCAAAATAAACCAAAACGACAATAGCAATAACTTGCGCGCCGGTCTCCAGCGGAAAATCCATAGAAAACAGCTTTAAAGCGGTGCCAAAAGAGCGTTTGAATTCCATATCGGCCAAGTTAACGCTGTAAATTTCATCCAACGTCAAATGCGTCAACATGCCCATAATAATAAAGACCCCGGCGCACCAGGCAAAAACAATACTGGTACCACACAACACACTCAACTGCACACTGGCCAATCCAAACATCACGCAAGCCAACAAACTGTGCACACTGCCTCGGTGAACAGTCACTTTTTCAAACAAAGGCAACAAGGCATAGCGCACCAACACAAATATCAATGCCCCGACCAACCACAAACCAACGACAGACAAAACAGGATAAAACCACATCGCAAAAAACAGCGCGACACCCATACCCAGCATCTTAAACACCAATCTCACAGAGGTCGAATCGTCAGAATCAATGTCGGGCAGTAAGCCACCAAGTACACCCAAAAACCACAGCGCAATAATTTCAGACTGATTAGCCAGCTGCAAACTCAGTGCAGTGCTGGCGGTAATTGAACTGGTGATGGTTGCGGCGCTCAGGTGGGCGTGAAAGTTGGCCATAAGTTAATCCGTTAGCAATGTGTCAGAAGTAGAGCAAGCATTGTAACCAAACCGCCCGCCAATTACTGGAGGAAAATCGTCATTGTAATTCGATCACGCCCAAATCAACCAACTCGCTTGTGGATTCATCCAACGTAATATCAATCTCTTGCCCGGCAAAATCGGGCCCCGTGTAGATACTGCCAGAAACCGGTCGAATTTTCCTTAATTCACTGCCCCGTAGTATCACCAACTTGTACTGGCCAAGCGCCAGCCCTCGATAACTTTTACTGAACCAATCATACCGTACCGGCCATATGCTGTGACCGTTTGCCTTTTTCAATTCAAATTCGACATTAGGCAACGACATTAAAACCTTCAAATCTCTGCCCGGGCTTAAAACCACATCCACTTCTTTAGCTTCTTCCCCGACCTCAAACGCTGAGCTGTACCACATTGCAACTCCGGGGATCAAAATAGAGGCATTATATTTACCCATTGCCACACTCAAAAACGTGATTTGAGAGGTGACTTTTGCCTTTACGTCATCACTAAGTTGAGAGAAATAGTGGTTAACACCCATTTTGTTTCCAGAATAATTAAGGATGATGGAAGCTTCTTTTGCCCTGACCGAGTCTGGCAAGGCATCCAAGTCAAGATTAAAAATCAAAGACGGTGCCATGATGTCCAAGGTAAAAATGCCATCAGATTCTTCGGGTGGCGTTATTTGAGTCGCAAAAAAAGCATCTTGTGGGGTTTTTAACTTACCGCTTGAAGCCACCGTTAAAGTAGTCGACTCCCGGTCAGCGTAAAGAGTATCCCTGTCGACTTCAAAAATGCCATCTATGCTGGTCACAAAGCCATTTTGAATTGTACCTTTGGGGTAGCTAATCTCCAATTCAATTGGTGCCGATGCCTGTAACTTACCATTGACCAAAACACGAAATTGCACTGGCTTAGGATCGGCTGGTACCACTACTTTTTCGCCCATCGCATTAAGGGTTATGGCCGCTTTTTGCGCCGGTTTCAAATAAGGCCCTTTTAAAATGGCATACAAAGCTTCTTTGGTTTCAGGCCTACGTAACCGGCCAAGCAAATCGTTCATCCATCTCACGCCATCCAAATCGGCATGGGAAACTGTCGCAGCCACAATAACACCCAACAATGCCTTTTGCTGGCTAGGACTTGCGGTGGACGAAAACTTATCGACAGGCCCACCCGGCTCAATAAAACCGGCAATAATATCAAGATATCGCTGTTTGCTGCGCACCGATGGCAAAGCGCCCATCGCCAACAAATACTCAACCGTATCCTCAGTGCCAAACTCAGCCAACTCTTTGAGATAGTAGTAATGTTCATTTAAAACAGCACCAACATAAAGTGTTTGCCAGTTGACACCGACGAAATCAAAGAACTGCCGATACAACTCAAACTGCTCCCCAGATCCCCAGTTCCAATCGCCCTGCTTGTATTTAAGCAATGCACCAACGGCCAAGTCATAACGCCTTTGTTGTAACAAAGACATCATTACAGTCCGGTTTTTGGGCATCGTAATTCGCTGACTACCGGTCCCGCACATACCACCAAACACGTAAGGTGCCATGGCTTTAACGGTGTCTTGCTGCTCACCAAGTAGAAACTTAGCAATCACCCCATTAAACCCAGCCCAATTATGCTGGGCACTAATTTTGTCGGCCTCATTTTGTTTAAGGTAATCATCAAACGCAAACATCAATGAATGATACATTCGCCAAGCCTTCTTCAACTCATCAGAAGCAGTAGATAAATGTTCAGGGATAGGCTCATTCGTCAGCGGGAATGTGACGCTATCTGGTTTAGGTCCAGCAACAAGCGCCTTCATCTCACGAGTTAACCAATAACGACTCAAACCATTCAAATATTCAGTCAAAATCGTTGAATCCCGCGCCAAGGTGCTCGAACGATACAACAGTTTTTGATAATCATCCTCACCACCATGACTGAGTATCATCCGAACAAGTCTACGAACGGTGATATAGTCATCGCTAAAACGAACATTCTCGGCCTTGTCGAGCAACTGCAAAAGCTGCGTACCAGTAATATTGCACCGGTTTATCTTACACTCTACTTCTAATATCGACACTGCGATATGCAACTCATCGCCCTGTAGTTCCTCCACGGGGAGTTTAAGATGCGTTTCGAAGGATGAAAGTTGTGGGGATAGAATATTATCAGCAGCAGTGGTAAAACCGGTTGAAACCAAACATAACAATGTCAGTATTTTGATGAGCGCTTGCATACTTACTCCTAGTTACTCTACAGTCAAAAGTGACTGCTTTTGCAGAACGTAGATTTATCTACGTTTTGCAAGTATAGAGGGTTTAAATGCACTTTTTAAAATGTGTCTTGATTAACTCGCTGATATTCGTGGTTTTATCGGCCATATATGGCCCCAACCGCCGTTGTACATCCCCTCGCCGCTCTGCTAATATCTTGCTTATAGCCACAATTTATTATAAAAACGAGAGCTGCTGTGAAAGCCAATTCCATAGACATCGCATATCGTGCCGGGGTATCCCAGTCGACCGTTTCGCGGGCGCTGCGCGACAGCCCGCTGGTCAACAAAGAAACCCGCGAACGCATTCAGGCCATCGCCAAAGAACTCAATTACAAAGTCGACAAAAACGCCAGCAACCTGCGAATGCAAAGCTCTAAAACCATTGCGCTGTTATTGTTTGAAGATCCCACCAGCGACGATTCGATGATCAACCCATTTTTTCTGTCAATGCTCGGCAGCATCACCAAATTCACCGCCAAAGCCGGTTACGACCTGCTGGTCTCATTCCAGCAAATGAACGCCGATTGGCACGCCGATTACGAAGACAGCAACAAAGCCGATGGCATTATACTGCTCGGTTACGGCGATTATGAAGATTACAAAAACAAACTCACCCAACTGATTGACCAAGGCACCCGCTTTGTCCGCTGGGGCGCCGAAGCCGAAGATTTGCCGATTATTTCTATCGGCTGCGGCAACGTCGATGCGGGCTTTCAGGTCACCCAATATCTGGCCGGACTGGGCCGCAAAAAAATGGCATTTTTAGGCGGTGCCGACGGCTCCTGCCCTGAATTTTTAGACCGCTACCAAGGCCATTGTCAGGCGCTTAAAGAAGCCGGGCTAGAGGTCAACGACAAAGTACAAATCGATGCCATCACCACCGAAGAATCCGGCTATCAGGCCTGTAACAAATTGATTGCACTAAACAAACCCTTTGATGCAATTTTTGCCGCCAGCGACTTAATTGCCATAGGTGCGATAAAAGCATTAAAAGAAAACTACATTCGAGTACCTAAAGACGTTGCTGTTGTAGGCTTTGACAATATCGCCACCGCCTCAAGCGTGTCGCCACCGTTAACCACCATGAAACAAGACACAGTCAAAGCAGGTCAATTGTTGGTAGAGAATTTGTTGAAACTGATTGATGGAGAAAAAGTCACGTCAGTACAGATGCAAACCGAGCTGGTTGTACGCCAATCGTGTGGCGCACAAGCCGGTGGAGATATTTAACGCCCAGATATTATTAAGGGTATTTAAAAGAGCCACAGGCTGTGGCACTATTACCTTAACAACGATCTTAACTATTACCGCAACAACAAAATAAGAATCAATTGAGTGTGAAAACAACAATCCTAAAATGGTGGCTTTTACCGCTGTCATACTTACTCACCAGCCCCAGTCAAAGCCAAACCGCCGACCTTGAATTTGTCAAAGCAGTCGATCCGGCGCTGTATAAAAAGCTAGTAAAAATTGAACTGTGTCGCAAAAAACAGTTAACGGCCCAGCAATGCAAAACCAATCTACAGGCCAGTAACACCACGGCCGAAGAACCGACCAAAACCGGCACACCACAACAAGCTCAAGTACCAGCCAGACCTCGCGATTGGTGGTTAAGCAGCACTTATGAAAGTACAGCGCCGGTCAAAGACTGGTTCCATGCCATTCAGAGCAATATTTCGCTGGTTCAAATGACCGGAAACCTCGACGGTTCGCAATACAATAGCCAAATCAACTACTTTTCTCGTTACCAAGCTTGGACTAACAGTTTGTATCTCGGTTATTCGAAAGACAACATCAAACAATCCGATATCCTAGTCTCTGACAGAAGCACCCGCTTTTTGCACTACAGTGGCCGATTAGACCTCAACAGTATGTGGTTTGGTCAGTTTGGTTTTATTCACGAACAAGACAACACCCTATCAATTCAAAGCAAAGACATACCGTATATTGGTGTCGGCGCCTACCTAAAGCATTCACCAAAATACAAATTGCAGATGCTCGCAGCCATAGGTAATAGAACCGAAGCGCTTTCGAGCGCAACCAGTGCAGCAACCGGCCAATCTGAATTTGACGACAAGGTCGCTTATCTTTACCAAAAATTCAGTTGGTTAGTAAGCAAAGAACTAAAGTTTAACCAATCTTTCAGCCTGTTATACGCCATGAATGACCAGCCCGACTTTGCCGCAATTGGCACCACAGACTGCATAGACACCCTAAGCGACACTGCCAGCTATTGCGTTAAAAAGTATGGTAAATCTGGCCAGTTAACCCTGACCTTAGGGCTCGAATACCAACTCAACAAATACATATCACTGATCTACAACCTCAATTTAGAGCACTACAACCAACCACTGCTGAATGACGAAAGCAATAATTCAACGCATAACATTGGGATACAGGCGAGTTTTCAATAAATCTGCTGCGCAGCTTTATTAAGGCCACTGCGTGGCGAATACTTGTTATTGTCACTCAAAGACAACATGTGCCACAGTCTGTGGTACAATTGTTCCTTAATAAAACAACCATCCAGATTTTTCCATAAATCCACCAACCTCACCTACCCCACACTTGCATACGTATGCAAGCAATTCATTTTCGTTGCATACGTATGCAGTATATTGCTCATTGGTCCCGACTGCCGTAATTTATAAGTTTGTAAATTAGACAGTGAAGTTACCCTATAATGAAAAAACAGCTCAGCAAGCCGAACACTAAAAAAAGTGCCCCGTTAAATGTTGCTCAATTCAAAACCCGGGTACTCCAGCATATTAATTACACCCTTGGCACCCATGCCGAAGGCGCAAGTAAAGAAGCCTGGTGGCGAGCCACCTGTTTAGCGGTTAACGAAGTCATCTTTGAGCGGTTACAAAAGACCCACCGCGACCATATAGAACACGACGTGCGCGCCGTAAATTACTTGTCACTCGAATACCTAATGGGCCGCCTGTTATCAGACAACCTGCATAATCTAAACCTTTTTCCTGTCGTCGACAAGGCCCTCGCAGAACTAGGTATGGAACTATCAACAATCCTTGAAGAAGGGCCAGATCTAGCCCTAGGCAACGGCGGATTAGGCCGACTGGCCGCCTGTTACCTCGACTCGCTGGCCACCAAAGAATTGCCCGCCATCGGTTATGGCATTCATTACGAACACGGTTTGTTCAAACAATATTTTGATAATGGACGGCAAATCGAAGTGCCTGACGAATGGCGCGAATATGGCAATCCGTGGGAAGTGTGTCGCCCCGAAAGCATCCAAAAAATCCCCCTTTACGGCTATGTAGAAACCGAACACCGTGCTGACGGCAGCGAAAAGAAAACCTGGCATGGTGCCACCCAAATCAAAGGTGTACCGTGGGATGTGCCAGTCGTCGGTTACAACTCAAACACCGTGAATATTCTGCGCTTGTGGGAAAGCCGCTCAGCCGATCACCTCGACTTAGCAGAATTCAACGCCGGTGCTCACCATGACGCCCAGCGCGACAAGGTTCACGCCGAAACCATTTCAAAAATCCTGTATCCGGGTGATGACAGCGAAGCGGGTCGCGAATTGCGCTTTATTCAACAATATTTCTTCTGCGCCTGTTCTATCAAAGACATCGTTCGCCGCTACCAGCGCAAACACAAAGACGATTGGTCAGAGTTTACCGACAAAGTGGTGATCCAACTCAACGACACCCACCCTACCATCGCTATTTTAGAATTGATGCGCGTATTGGTCGACGACAACGACCAAAACTGGTTTGTCGCTTGGGACATGTGCCGCAAAATATTCGCCTATACCAACCACACATTATTACCCGAAGCCCTTGAAAAATGGTCAGTTAACCTATTCGAACGGGTCTTACCTCGCCACCTCGAACTGCTCTATCAAATTAACGAATTGTTTCTTAACGAAGAGGTCAACAAACGCTGGCCAGGCGACATGGGCAAACGTGCAGCCCTGTCATTAATCGAAGAAGGACCGGACCGTATGGTCCGCATGGCCAACTTATGTGTGGTCAGTGCATTCAAAGTTAACGGCGTGGCCGAAATCCACTCAAAGCTGGTCAAACAAGATTTGTTTCCAGATTTCGCCGCCATTTGGCCCGACAAATTCATCAACGTCACCAATGGTATTACGCCCCGCCGCTGGTTAAAAGCCTGTAACCCCAGACTGGCTAAGTTGATAGACACCAAAGTCAAAACCGACTGGGCCAAAAACCTGCAAGACTTGGCACAACTGGCCGATTACGCCGACGACCCCAAGTTTCAGCGCGATTTTATGGCCATTAAACAGCAAAACAAAGTCGCTTTGACCCAAACAATCAAAGAACTTTGTGACATAGAAGTCGACCCAACCGCAATTTTTGACGTACAAATCAAACGACTGCACGAATACAAACGCCAGCACCTTAACCTGCTGCACATCATCGCTTTGTATCGTCGCTTGCTTGCCAACCCTAACGACAACATGCACCCCAGGGTCTTTATCTTTGGTGCCAAAGCCGCGCCGGGTTATTACCTCGCCAAAGAGATCATCTACGCCATCAACAAAGTCGGCGAAAAGATCAATAACGACGAACGTATCAAAGGCAAACTTAAAGTGGTGTTTTTGCCTAACTACCGGGTCTCTTTAGCCGAAAAAATCATTCCGGCAGCAGACGTTTCTGAACAGATCTCGACCGCAGGCAAAGAAGCCTCGGGCACAGGTAACATGAAACTCGCGCTTAACGGCGCCATCACCATCGGCACAATGGACGGCGCCAACATCGAAATCGCTGAAGAAGTTGGCGACGACAACATTTTCATCTTTGGCCATACCGTCGACAGCATCAAAGCTCTCGACCAAAAAGGCTACCACAGCAGCCACTACTACCAGCAAAACGAAGAAATTCGCGCTTGTTTAGACTGGCTAGACACCGACTATTTCACCCCGGGTTGCCCAGGCGAATTAGGCGCCATCAAACGCTCTTTGCTTGATGCTGGCGATCACTACAAAGTACTGGCCGATTATGAAGCCTACAGCGATGCGCAAAAGCTGCTCGACATAGCGTACAAAGACACCAAGCGCTGGGCAAAAATGGCAATTATCAACACCGCCAGAATGGGCAAATTCACTTCAGACAGAGCGATTGGCGATTACGTCGATGCCATCTGGAAACTAGAAGCAAAGACAAAGGCTTAAGCACAAATGAATCTAACTGATGATTTACGTGATGGAATAGATGCCGTGCTCGCGGCCCGTCACGCACAGCCCCACGCATTTTTTGGGATGCACGCCAATGCCGACTCGGGTTACCTCGAAGCAAGAACCTTTCAGCCCGGTGCAATTGCCGTCTCGGTCGTCGCCAAAGACAGCGGCAAAGTAGTCAGCAAACTGACCCAGCAAGACGACAGCGGTATATTCGTAAAAACCTTACGCCGAAAAAAACCATTCAACTACTTATTAAAAGTGGCCTATAGCGATAGTGAGTGTTTACTTGAAGACCCGTATTCATTCGACTCACTGCTCAGCGATTTCGACATTCACCTGTTAACTCAGGGCACACACAACAGCGCATACGACAAAATGGGCGCTCACATCACCGAAAATGCCGGTGTAAAAGGCGCGTCATTTGCGGTATGGGCACCCAACGCCAGCAGCGTTTCAGTCGTTGGAGACTTCAACGAGTGGGATGGCCGCCGTCACCCCATGGCCAACCGCAACCACTCAGGCATTTGGGACATATTCATCCCCGCCTTGCACGCTGGCCAACACTACAAATTCGAAATCAAAGACGCCCAGCAAAACGTATTACCGCTAAAAGCCGACCCCTATGGTTTTAGTGCGCAATTTCGTCCAAACACCGCATCAGTATTAATCGAAGAACCTTCGTTGACATGGCAAGACAATAGCTGGTTAGAAAGTCGTGAATTACGCAACCGCAAAGATGCCCCCATTTCGATTTACGAAGTTCACTTAGGCTCGTGGAAGCGCGGCGAAGACAACCGTTTTTTAACCTACCGCGAACTGGCCGACCAACTGGTGCCATACGCAAAAGACATGGGTTTCACCCACATGCAATTAATGCCAGTGAGCGAATACCCGTTTGATGGCTCATGGGGTTACCAGCCAGTAGGATTGTTTGCGCCAACCAGCCGCTTTGGCAGTGCCGAAGACTTTCAATATTTTGTCGACCAGTGTCATCAGGCCGAGGTGGGACTACTGATTGACTGGGTGCCAGGGCATTTTCCAGACGACCCACATGGCCTTGCACGCTTTGACGGCACTCACTTATTTGAACATGCCGACCCAAAACAAGGCTTTCACCCCGACTGGAACACCCTGATTTACAACTATGGCCGACAAGAAGTCGCCAACTTTCTCACCGCCAGCGCCATGGTGTGGATGGACAAATACCACGTCGACGGCATTCGCGTAGACGCCGTTGCGTCAATGTTATACCTCGACTACAGCCGCGAGCCGGGCGAATGGGTGCCAAACCACCTTGGCGGTCGCGAAAACCTCGAAGCCGTCGCGTTTATCCAAAACTTCAACCGCACATTATACCGCGACTACCCCGGCGCATTTACAGTCGCCGAAGAATCGACCGCATGGCCGGGCGTGTGTAAAAGCACCGACGAAGGCGGCCTTGGTTTTGGTTACAAATGGAACATGGGCTGGATGAACGACACGCTCGAATACATCAAGCGCGACCCCATTCACCGCCAACACCACCACAACGAAGTCAGCTTTGGTTTGGTGTACGCCTTTGACGAAAACTTTATATTGCCTCTGAGCCACGACGAAGTAGTACATGGCAAAGGGTCGATGATAGAAAAAATGCCCGGCGATGGCTGGCAGCAATTCGCTAACCTGCGCGCCTATTACGGCTTTATGTGGGCACATCCGGGTAAAAAACTGCTGTTTATGGGATCTGAATTTGCTCAGGGCAAAGAATGGGACCACGACAACAGCCTCGACTGGCACCAGCTCGACATCGATTGTCATAGCGGTGTGCAACGCTTGGTAAAAGACTTGAACAAGGTTTACTGCTCAACTGCGGCATTGCATCAAAAAGACTGCGAAAGTGATGGTTTTAGCTGGCTAGACTACGAAAACGCCGACCAATCAATATTCGCTTTTGTACGTTACGGCAAAGATCAAAACCGCCCGGTATTAGTGGTGAGCAACTTCACCCCACAAACCCATCACAACTTTCGCATTGGTGCGCCGGTCGCCGGTTTCTACCAAGAAATACTCAACACCGATGCCGAAGTTTACGGCGGCAGTAATCAGGGTAATCAAGGCGGCGTGCACAGTGAAGCAACCGCTTGGCAAAACCAGCCAAACTCACTGTTAATCACCGTACCGCCGCTTTCAACCATAATGTTTGAGCTTAAATGATGGAGACTGGCAAACCTTACCCGCTAGGTGCCACGACTGATGAACAAGGCACCAACTTCGCCTTGTTCTCGGCCAACGCCACCAAAGTAGAACTGTGCCTGTTCAGCAAAGATGGCTGCGAGGAATTGCAACGCATCGAGCTAACCGGCTATTCAGACGAAGTTTGGCACGGCTATTTGCCCGGTGCCAAACCCGGCGACCTATATGGCTACCGCGTGCACGGCCCATTCGAACCACACAACGGCCACCGCTTTAACGCCAACAAATTGGTGATCGACCCTTACGCCCGAAAGCTCCACGGTGAACTTGTCCATTCTGACACCCACTTAGCGTACGATGCCACCAGCTTGCAACAAGATTTAACCCTGGATTTTCGCGATAACGCCCCGTTTATGCCCAAATGCGTGATCACCTCGCCCATGGCAAAAGCGGAGCAAAGAGAAGGTGTTGATGACAGCATCATTTACGAATTACACGTCAAAGGTTTCACCAAACTCAACCCAAAGTTGCCCGCCAATTTACGCGGTACCTACAAAGGCCTGGCCGATGACGCAGTGCTAGACTACCTTTGCGGACTTGGCATCACCAGCGTCGAACTACTGCCCGTACACGCCTTTGCCGACGAGCCATTTTTAAAAGACAAAAACCTCACCAACTACTGGGGTTACAACACCTATTCGTTTTTCGCCCCGCATCAGGCGTACAGCAGCAGTGGCCAGATAAACGAGTTCAAACACATGGTCGAACGCTTTCACCAACGCGACATCGACGTGATACTCGACGTGGTCTACAACCACAGCGCCGAAGGCGACCACCTTGGCCCAACGTTCAGCTTTAAAGGCATCGACAACGCCTCGTACTACCGATTAAAACCGACTGACCCGCGTTATTACCTTAACTATTCGGGCTGCGGCAACACCATAGACCTGCAACACCCACGGGTTTTACAACTGGTGATGGACAGCCTGCGCTACTGGGTTGAGATCATGGGCGTGGATGGTTTCCGTTTTGATTTAGCCTCGATTCTTGGTCGCGAAAACGACGACTTTGCGCCGATGGGCAGCTTTTTCAAATGCCTTCGACAAGACCCTGTATTGGCTGGGGTAAAACTCATCGCCGAACCTTGGGACATTGGTCACGGCGGTTATCAACTGGGGCGCTTCCCAAGTAACTGGCTCGAATGGAACGACCGCTTCCGTGATACCGTACGCCGATTTTGGCGTGGCGACAAAGGCCAACTCCCCGATTTGGCCAGCCGATTACATGGGTCGAGCGACCTGTTCGAACCAAAAGACGCGCAACCTTGTGCCAGCATCAACTTTATCACCAGTCATGACGGTTTCAGCTTGGCCGATTTGGTCAGCTTTGAGCAGCAAAATAACTATGCCAACGGCGAAAACAACCACGATGGCCACAAAACTAACTTCAGCGCCAACAACGGCATTGAGGGCGACACCGACAATCACGCGATAAAAAAAATCAGGTTGCAGCAACAACGTAACCTTTTAGCCACCTTATTTTTGGCTCAGGGCACTCCAATGCTGCTCGCCGGAGACGAATTTGGCAACAGCCAAAGCGGCAACAACAACGCGTACTGTCAAGACAACGAAATATCGTGGATGGCATGGCAAAAAGATTGCCCTGTGAACCACGAATTGTTCGACTTTGTCAGCCAACTGATCACCCTGCGCAAGGTTCACCCTTTGCTTAATCGCAGCGACTATCAACATGGTGCAAAAAAATCAGTCGCACTCGATTTGCCCGACATCAGCTGGTTACACGCCGATGGCCGAGCAATGCAAGACAGCGATTGGCACAACGGCGA
>JABSOG010000269.1 GCA_013216025.1 Algicola sp.
TTTTCCTCAGCACGAGCACCAAGGTTTGATGCAGGGTTTGATATGTTGTTTTCAGACCGTCATCAGCATGGATGCTGCACTTGAATTGTGCTCCTGCAATTCAAGTATTTCCGCCATCCATGGCAGTCATGCACGAGCCACATTTGCACATGGATGTGCTTATTAGAGCAATGCAGGGAGCAATTGCCGGGGGATGTGCTTGTGCGTGTCTGAAAACAACATATCAATCCCTGCGGCATTAAGCCTTGTACTCGTGCTCGACCCTCTTAGATACGCCGCGAAGCGGCGTATCCTACCGTCACACGCCATCCTAACCCTACATTTGAATTTCCCCCCCATCTAATCTACGATTAAATACATGCTGTATCCAGTCAAGTACGCTCTCACCCAACACATTAAACCCTTCAGGGCAGTCCTGTTTTTATTACTTGCCTGCCTGTCCATGATTGCTCACGCCACGCCCAACACAACCATTGTTTTTGGCATGGCCCCATGGGATACCACCGCAAACCTGCTTAGAAAACACCAGCCGCTGATGACCTGGCTGGCACAAAAACTCAAAGTACAAACCAACTTGATCGTCACTCGCGATTATGCCGATCTTGAGCAACAACTGGCATCGGGCACCATTCAAATCGGCTTTATGCCAGCAGTCAGTTATGTCAAAGCCAAAAAAAATATGCCTGGCTTGAGCATTTTGGCTGGCGTGACCGACCAGCACCCCGTTACCGGTCATTATCGTGATCATTATCGCGGTATAATCGTTACTCTCAAATCATCCGGGATCACCACTTTGGCGGGGCTAAAAAACAAACGCTTTGGTTTTACCGACAAAGACTCTTCATCGGGTTACAAATATCCACTTCAACTGTTAAATGAAAAAGGCATCGATCCCGAACAGTTTTTTTCTCAGGTTTTCATGCTCAAAAAACACCCCAAGGTCACCCAAGCCCTGCTTAATGGCGCCGTCGATGGCGGTGCCACCTTTGATGTTCACGTCGCCCAAGAGACCGAAAAATATGGTGATATCTTTAACGTCATCGCAACAACCAACCCCATTCCATTCGATGCAGTCGTGGCCAGCCCTCATTTCTCTCGCTCACGCGCCAATCAAATAAAATCGTTGTTATTGGAAATAAAACCCGAAGATCAAGTATTGCAACAGATGCGACAAAAAGGGTTGTCAACGTTTGGTTGGCGCGTCACCAACGACAGCAATTACAATTCAGTGCGCAGAGTGCTTAATGTCGATGCCCGAGATAACAACATCAAGCAATTAATACTGGGCATCACCCAAGAAAAATCAGCCTATCAAATGCATAAGATGTGGTCTGCGCTGTTGCAACACCTGAGCAATGCCACCTCAATCCCGGTCACACTACAAGTGGTCACAGACGAAAACGCCCTGATGTCACGAATGGAAAATGGACAGTTTGACATCGGCGTATTCCGCCCCTTTGCTTATGTCCGAGCCAAAGAAAAGCTGCCACAACTCAAGTATATCGCCACGCTGGTGAAAAAATACGCCAACGGCCGTGTAGCCGATCATTACAATGGTGTGCTCATCTCATTAAAAAGCCGCAATATCAACACTCTGGCTGACTTGAAAAACAAGCGTTTTGCCTTTACTTCAAAAGGTTCAACATCGGGTTACCTGTATCCTCTGGCGATATTAAAGCAACATAAAATCGAACCCAAAAGCCACTTTTCCCACACCTTTATGTTGAAAAAACACAACAAAATAATCAAAGCCCTACTCAGCAACGCCATTGATGTCGGCGCGACCACAGATGACGAGCTCTATCTGGCCACTCAGCACTATGGCGATATTTTCACCACCATAACCCAAACCGCTGACATTCCTTTTGATGCCATCACCATAGGCCCACATATCAGTTTATCCATGGAGAAAAAAATCAAACAGGCGCTACTCAACATTAACCAAAATCCAAAGTTAGTCCAAAAACTCAAACAAAACCGCTGGAAATACTATGGTTTTGTCGAAAAAAATGATGCCTTTTATGACAGTGTTCGTCATGTTCGAGATACCCTCAAAGAAACACCCGTACAATGAGACTCAAGCCGGTGCTGATCATGATCACCATGATCCCACTGGCGGTCACATTGACCTTTACTTGGTTGCAAATCGACGACCTACTCAACCGCTTAAACTCCACCATAGCCGACAGTTTGAACAAAAAGTCGGCATTGTTAATTAACGACATCAACAAAACGCTACTCAAATGCCGCAACATTGCCCGGGCATTAGCCCGTATGCCAGACGTGATACAGGGAATAGAATTGCTCGATTCAGACATTTTATTCACCCGCTCACAATTTTTTAGCTCGCTAGACATTAGCCACATCAGTTTCATCAGCAGTGACAACATTGTCATTGCCCGAAGTACCGATGAATTTAAATTCGGCGACAGCCTTGAAGGTGCCAAGCTGTTGCAATACTTCAATCATCACCGAAAAATCTGGCCGGGTCTCACCACCATCACCCGCTTTGACAGCAAAGATTATTTATTGAGTATTCAATCGGTCAAAAACTACCAAAACAAGGCCATTGGTTTCGTCGTGGTCGGAGTGATACTCGACCAACAACAGCTCGCACAAATGGGAAAAATTCACGAAATTCACTTAGTAGCAACCAACAATGCAGCCCAACCCGCCTTGATCAATCCCTTGCAAGACAATCAACCCCAGCATTGGGATACTTTGTCTTTTGACTATCAATTTTCTCCTATCAGCGCCGACCAGTTAGTCACCTTCGATACCTTTAACCTCTACCAAGATAACCGTACCGCGAGGCAATCGTTGACCGACTTGTCCAACCGCGTGGTGTTTTTTATGGTCCTTTTATGTGTCACCATGCTGATTTTAAGCAATGCTTTAATCAAGAGTATTATCGACCCCATAAGACAACTCATTGGGGCTATGAACGCCCATGCCAAACACGCATCGGCCACGATAACACTGCAACCGACCCAAAACGAAATTGGTGATATTGCTCAGGCATTTTTAACCATGCGGGGCGAAAGCCAAGAATTACTGTCGCAACTAGACAAGGCCCGGCTGCAATCAGAAGCCGCCAACGCCGCAAAATCGGTGTTTCTAGCCAACATGTCCCATGAAATACGCACCCCGATGAATGCCATCCTCGGATATGCCCAACTGCTTGAACAAGATAAAAACCTGACAGAAAAGCAAAGCGCTTTTTTACATACCATCAACCAAGCAGGCAAACACTTATTGGCATTGATTAACGACATTCTTGACCTGTCAAAAATTGAAGCGGGTGCAATGCAATACGACGATTATGACTTCAGCCTTAAAGAGTTGGCTGACACCATTGATGAAATGTTTGTCATTCGTTGCGCTGAAAAGCAAATACAATGGAAAATCGACTGTCAGATCAGTGGCCACATAAAAGTCATTGGCGATGAAAAGAAATTACGGCAAGTACTGATTAACCTAATTGGCAACGCAGTGAAATTTACCGAACAAGGCGAGGTGTTATTTAATATTAAAGCGCAACACAACCAGCAATTTTCGTTTGAAGTTATCGACAGCGGCCCCGGTATTGATGAACAGCAACTGACCACCATATTTGAACCTTTTGTCCAAGCCGATGCGGGTAAAAAAAAGGGGGGGACCGGTTTGGGTTTATCCATCACCAAATCGCAGGTTGAGATCATGGGTGGGCAACTATCAACCCAGTCCAAACTTGGCCAGGGCAGCAGGTTTTCCTTCACCCTGACACTGCCCCCATCAGTAAAACATCTCATTCAGACCAACAAAAAAAATATTCAACCGACACAAGCGCTGGTTGTCAAAAACAAACTTGCACTGGTCGTCGACGATTGCAAAGACAACTCAGACTTGCTCTATCACTTATTAACAAATACCGGATTCGACATCATATTTGCCCACAATGGCCGTCAGGCCATCGAACAGTTCAATGCTCACCAACCCGACATCATCTTTATGGACATCAACATGCCAGTGATGGATGGCAAACAGGCCTTGGGTGAGCTCAAACGCCTGTATCCACACAAAGATATCAAATGTGTCGCGGTTACCGCATCGGTATTACACTGGGAGAAAAACGCCATTTTAGAGATGGGCTTCAGCGACTTTATTGCCAAACCTTTTCGTATTGAACAGCTATATAACAGCATTAGCCAACTCCTAAACATTGAATATCAACTGGACACAATCCAGTGCCCACCCCAACAAAACACCGAAAACCACACAGGCGATATTCGACCTGTCACGCTGACTGCCCAGTTGTACCATCATCTTATCAATGTCATTGAACTCAGTGATGTACAAGAGATTGAAATTACACTGGAAAAGATGGCGAAAATCGGCAATGATGAGCACAGGTTAAGCGAATTGTTATCCCAGTTATTAATCAATTATGAGTTTGATGCGATGTTAAAACAAATCTCCCAGAGTGCCCATGCGACTTCGTAAAACAGTCCAGCGGACGCCCATAGTATTGGTGGTTGATGACACCCCAGCCAACCTGACCTTGATGCGTAATATTCTTGAGCCTCAGTCATACAAAGTACTGCTGGCCACCAGCGGCGAAAAAGCCCTAGAACTGCTCACCAAAGTGACTCCAGACTTGATCATGCTCGACATCATGATGCCCGGCATAGACGGGTTCGAAACCTTGACTCGCTTAAAGAAAATCCCCAGCGCCAAAGACATTCCGGTGATCTTCGTCACCGCCAAAACGGCAGTCAGCGATATCGTACGCGGTTTTGAACTCGGTGCGGTTGACTACATCACCAAACCCATCCAGCGACTCGAAGCATTGGCCCGAACTAAAGTGCATTTAAAAATTCAACACTTGATCCACATTGAGCGGATACAAAGCGAACAAATCAAAGCCATCATCAACAACATTTCAGACTGCGTACTGGTCAGCAACAAAAACGGCGCCATCGAATCGGTCAATCCGGCGACAGAGCATTTGTTTGGTTACTGTGAAAATATCTTGTGCCACAAAAACATTGCCGAATTACTCGACTACCAAGGACGTCCAACCGACTTTATTGACGTTTTACTGAATCACGACAGTGGTGACGCGTGGTGGCAACACCCCAACGGTAAAAACGTCAAAGGCAAAACCTTTCCGATAGAGATTAATGTGCGTGAAATGTATACCCACGATCCCTGTTTTGTCATCGTGATCCAGGACATCAGCCTGCACCGTCATGAAATCGACCAGCTACACCACTTAACCGAAACCGATCCTTTAACCAACATCAACAACCGGCGGCATTTCGAGATCTTGTTCGCCCAGAGCTGGCAACATTGCAAACGCTCTAACCAAATGATCTCTGTGCTGTTTCTTGATGTCGACCACTTTAAATCATTCAACGATGACTATGGCCATCAAGCGGGAGACAGCTGCTTGCAAGCAATCGCCACCGCGTTGTTTACTTCGTTATCCCGTGGCGTAGATTCAGTATCACGTTACGGTGGCGAAGAGTTTGTCGCCATCTTGCCTGACACCGACAATGCTGGTGCGCGCAAAGTGGCCCAAATCATGCTCGAAGCCATTGAACAACTTAACATTCCCCACAAACACTCAAAGTACGGTCATATCACTATCAGCATTGGTGTCGCCACCTGCGATTATGACGCCGACCACACCCGCATCAAAAGCGCCAAAGCCCTATTAAAACTGGCCGACAAAGCGCTTTATGATGCCAAGGCGATGGGGCGTAACCGGGTTGAGCACTTGTAGGGTTGAAAGGCTAGGAGTAGGTCAAGATCAAGCGATCAACACAAAACTCATCCGACCAGTTGAAAAAATTCGTCGGCTATGCCATTATCAAAGCACCCAAAAATCTAAAGGTGATCAAAATGTCACATTACAAAGCGCCCATAGCGGATATCAAATTTCTCCTTGAAGAGGTTTTTGACCACTATGACCATTATAAAAAATATCCCGAATTATCTGAAGCAACACCCGACTTGATTGACGTGGTCATCAGCGAATGTGCCAAGTTCTGCGAAAACGAACTAGTGCCAATCAACCAAAGTGGCGACAAAGAAGGTTGCCAACTCAAAGACGGTAAAGTCACCACCCCCAAAGGTTTTAAAGAAGCTTATCAACAAATGGTTGAAGGCGGCTGGCAAGGACTGGCCCATCCCGAAGAATATGGCGGACAAGGCTTGCCCCAATCCATCGGTATCGTCAAATCTGAATTAATGGGCTCGGCCAACTGGTCGTGGGCAATGTATCCCGGACTTAGCCTAGGTGCGATGAATACCATCATGGCTCACGGCAACGAAGCGCAAAAACAAACTTATTTAACCCGCCTGACCGAAGGTGAATGGACCGGTACCATGTGCTTGACCGAAGCCCAATGTGGCACCGATCTGGGCCAAATAAGTACCAAAGCCGAACCAAACGAAGACGGTAGCTACAACATCAGCGGCAGCAAAATCTTCATCTCGGCTGGTGATCACGACTTCACCGACAATATTATTCATATCGTACTGGCCCGCTTGCCCGATGCCCCCAAAGGCACCAGAGGGATCTCGTTATTCATTGTACCAAAAAACAAAGTCAATGCAGACGGTTCCACAGGCGAGTTCAACAATGTCACTTGCGGTTCACTCGAAGAAAAAATGGGCATCAAAGGCTCGGCAACTGCCGTATTAAACTTTGACGAGGCTGTTGGCGAGCTGATTGGCCCAGTCAACAAAGGCCTTGAATGCATGTTCACTTTTATGAATACTGCGCGTGTTGGCACGGCCATGCAAGGGGTTTGTGCTGCAGAGTTATCTTTCCAGAACGCCTTAATATACGCCAAAGAACGACTGTCGATGCGTTCGCTCAGCGGCACCAAAGCCCCAGACAAAGTCGCCGATCCGATCATCAATCATCCAGATGTCAGGCGCATGTTATTGACCCAAAAAGCCTTTGCAGAAGGCGGCCGGGCAATGATTTATTACACCGCCAAGATTGTTGATGACATGGCCTATGGGGCAACCGAAAAAGAGCGCGCCGAAGCAGAAGATAAACTAGGGTTTATTACCCCGATATTAAAAGCCTTTTTGACCGAATCGGGCTGCGAATCGGCCAACTTGGGTATGCAGATTTTTGGTGGTCACGGTTACATTAAAGAATGGGGCATGGAGCAGATAGTTCGTGATGCTCGTATTTCAACTTTGTACGAAGGCACTACCGGCATTCAAGCACTCGACCTTTTGGGCCGAAAAATCCTGTTAGGTCGGGGCAAAACCCTCAAAGCGTTTGCCAAAGAAGTGCTGTTGTTCTGTAAAGACAACTCAATGCTCTCAGACAATGTGCAAAAGAAACGCATGCACAAATTCGTTTGGCCGTTGAGTAAAGAAATTGCCCTGTGGCAGAGTTACACTTTACGTTTGGCGCTGAAAATCAAAAAAGACCGAGATGTATTGGGTTCGGCATCGGTCGATTACCTAATGTACAGCGGTTATGTGATGATGGCCTACTTTTGGGCGATGATGGCACAAAAAGCCAATGAAAAACTCACCGAAGGCACTGGCGACAAAGCGTTTTACACCGCCAAAGTCAAAACCGCCGAGTTCTATTTCAGCCGTATATTGCCGCGCACCCGGGCCCATGCCAAATCAATGATGGCCAGCCCCAAAAGCCTAATGCAACTTAAAGAAGAGGACTTTTCGTTCTTGTGATATAGGACAGGCCTGCGGCCATTTAAAGTCAAAAGCCTCAACACGGAGGCACGGAGACACGGAGAAAGAAAGAGGAAAGATTAAAAGCAAAGATATTGTTGTTGGAATCGATAAGTTAGTTTTTTCTAATATCATTTTTTGTCTTTTGTCTTTTGTGTTTTGCCTTTCTTTCTCTTTCTTTACTCCGTGACTCCGTGACTCCGTGTTGAGATCTTTTGATTTTTAGGCCGCAGGCCGACAGTCGTAAGGCAAAAAATAACCCCTTCAAAGCACAGTCACAAACGCCCCCTATACATTTCCCCCACTTCCTAATAGAATCAAACGCCTTCCAAATAAATCCAACAATTAGAGAAAAACCATGAAAGTAGCAGATAAACATGTGGTCCGGTTTCATTACGACTTAAAAGACGTAGACGGTGAATTGCTCGAATCAAGCAAAGAGCACGATGCAATCGCCTACCTCCACGGCCACAAAGGCATTTTACCTGGACTTGCCGATGCGATGGCAGACAAAGTCGTTGGTGACGAAATCAGCGTGACGCTCGAAGCCCCAGATGCCTACGGCGAAATTAAACCAGATTCGCAGCAGCGCATCCCCGTAAAACACCTGCAAGGTCCGGGCAAATGGAAAAAAGGCATGATTGCCGCCGTACAAACCGAAAAAGGCCAGCGCCAGGTCACCATCGTCAAAATGGGCAAATTCATGGTCACCATAGACACCAATCATCCTTTGGCCGGCAAAACCCTGACTTTTGAGATCACCATAGACGAAGTACGCCCAGCCACAGAAGAAGAATTAACACACGGCCACGCCCATGGCGCAGGCGGTCACCAGCACTAATACCTTGGTAGGAGCGAGCTCCAGCTCGCGAATTTGGCCAAAGGCCAAACAGCTAAAATGGCTACGCCATTTAATCGCGAGCAGGAGCTCGCTCCTACCGATGATTACAAATCCAAATCACAGAACCCTGACAATAAGACAACATCATGAAAATCATCAATAAAAAAATCGTCGCATCATTGTGTGGCCTGCTATTGGCGGGTCAAACTACCGTAGCTATGGCGGCCCCAACCAAAGCCGATGCCAAAGCTTTTATCGAAAAAGCCGAAAAACAGCTGGCCAAACTGTCTGAAAATCGTTTTCGTGCCCTGTGGGTGCAAGACACTTTTATCACCAAAGATTCACAAGAGATAGCCGCCTCTGCAGTAGAAGCCTTTATGGCTGCCACGGTAAACCTAGCCAACGAAGCAAACGCTTTTAGCGATGTGAAACTAGACGACGAAATCCGTCGTAAACTTAACCTACTCAAATTGTCGTTGTTGTTGCCTGCGCCGTCTGATCCGGCAAAAATTAACGAACTGAGCAAACTGAACTCGAAACTTCCCGGCATGTACGGCAAAGCCAAATACTGCCGCCCGTCTGGCGAATGTTTGTATGAAGGCGACATGAGCGAGATCATCGGCAACAGCCGCAACGCCGACGAATTACTTGAAGTGTGGAAAGGCTGGCGACTGGTATCACCGCCAATGCGCAAAGACTACACCCGCATGATGGAACTTGCCAACGAAGGTGCCCGCGAGTTTGGTTATGCCGACTTGGGTGCCTACTGGCGTTCAAAATACGATATGACCGCTGCCGAGTTCTCACAAGACCTCGAACGCGTCTTTAGTCAGGTAAAACCTTTATACAAAGCCTTGCAGTGTCATGTAAGAGCCAAACTGGGTGAAACTTACGGCACCGACATCGTCAACCAAAAAGAAGCCATTCCGGCGCATTTGACCGGCAATATGTGGGCTCAAGACTGGGCAAACATATACGACTTGGTTGCTCCCAAGCAAGTTAAAGCCAGCTACGACCTGACCAGCATCATCAAAGAAAAAGGCATGACCGAAAAAGACATGGTCAAATCTGCCGAAGACTTCTTTGTATCCC
>JABSOG010000270.1 GCA_013216025.1 Algicola sp.
TTTTTAATCGCGAAAAAATGCGGTCTTGCAACAAGGCAGAATAACTTTTAGATTGGCTCGTTTCGATGGCCGATTGCAAAAAACCAAACGCCACGTTTTGATAACCATAACATTTGGCGGGTTTGCAAATGGGTGTTACCCGCTTAAATCGGCGAGTAATTTTGTCCATACTCCAGTTTTCGTGAAGCAGGTTGTCATACGCGTTGGGCATCAGCCCGGTTGAATGGCTTAAAAGGTGCTTTAGTTGAATTTTTTCGGCGGCGCCTTTTTTGGCCAAGGTAAAATGCGGCACGTATTTGGTCACCGGATCTGACAGCTTCAGCCGTTTCTCTTGGGCCAGCATGGTGGTGATTGTCGCAGCAAAGGTTTTAGACACTGACGCCAAACGAAAAACCGTATCAACATCCACTTTGGCCGACTTGGCTTTATCAACATGGCCAAACGTTTGTAGCGCGACAATTTTTTTGTTTTTAACCATCACATACGCAAGACCCGGAATGCTGTTTTGCTTCATTTCGGCTTTGACATTTTTCATCAGTTTTTTATTGATATCCTTAAGCTTACTGTCAAAAGGGCTACCAAAAGAAAATGGCACGACAAAAAACAAAAATAAAAACCAACTAACTCGAAAAAACATAATACGGTCTCAACATGATTAACACTCGCCAATCGACAACGGCCGAGAATTTATCATTTTTGGAAGACAAAGCAAACCCCTATAAAGGTGAGCTCGAAAAATGCCTTTTGAAACCAGACTGAGGAAAACACCAGCCAATTTCATAACACCTTGATTCTTTGAGTATTTTAACTATGATAGTTCGATATTCTTCAACTAAGTGGTTAGTGTGATGGCTAAATTTTCAAACTTGATTACAGCGATTTTGTGTTTATTTCTATTTTCGTGTGGCGGTGGTGGCGGTAACCAAACAACAACGCCGGTGACAGGGCCCGAAAAACCACAAGATCTTTCCTATCTTTCACCGCCCACAGCAGACCTTAGAAAATGGTTAACCCATGAAGAACTTCATTCAGTCAATTTGAGTAAAAACAGTGCCTACCATAACAGCTACTTTATGCCTGTTGGTAACGTTGAACCTGCGGCCCATACGATAAACGATACGCTTACCATCACAAGTGGGCCTTTATCGGGTTTTCCAACGCGCTTTGATGACAACCTGCAAGCCAATCGATTTCCGAACCTGTCTTTTCACGTTTTTAGCCACAATGGCAACTTGATACCATCGAACCGAGATATCATCATTCCCCAAGGACCTGAAAAACAATGGCGAGTGATTTTATCGCCAGGGAAATCATGGATGGAGCCGACTGATGGCGGTATGTCTAGAGCTTCATTTCCCTTTGTATTAGTCGATAGGTCGTGGAACAACGTGTTAAATGGTGTGGCCACATTTTTATTTGATGACACAACCGTCTCAAATATTCGCCTACAAATAGTGCAACATACATCATCCGGTTTTATTCATGAAGGGGGCGCGACATTAACACTGTCACGAGCCAACAATAACCCGGTCGATTTAACCCAATTAAAACAACAGTTTGATAACGAAATAGCCAATTTGTTGCCGACCAAACCCTGGCAAACATTGATAGATAATCACCCATCTGTCGATTTTAGCGCTTTTGACGACAACCTTAATGCAAACGACATCAGCGCATCGGCCATTTGGTATGACAACACCCTATACATGCAAAACTGCAATACCCGCTATGGACAATTCCCTTATTGTCAATTTATGCGACATGGCATATATTCTGCGACAAAATCAGCAACGGGGGCCGTTGCACTGTCCTTTTTGGCGCAACGCTATGGCATAGAAGTATTACATTACAAAGTCACTGATTATTTGCAAATTATCGCGCCACACAATGGCTGGGATGGCGTGACCTTTATTGACCTATTGAACATGGCTGCCGGTATTGGTAACCATGATCAAAACCCAAACTCTTCGAACTATCATGCCGATGAAAACCAGGCCCCCATGGGCAATTGGAGCCGGGCAACATCCGCTTTAGAAAAGTTCACGATAGCAACAACCCAATACGCCAACTTTCCTTGGGGGCCAGGCGAAGTCTTTCGATACAATACCACCCACACGTTTATGTTATCTGCTGCGATGGATGGTTTGGTCAGGCAACGTGAAAATACCGGGTTGTGGCCATTATTGTTAACCGAGGTCTACCAACCGATTGGCATAACCCATTTGCCCATGATGCACACGACAGAAACGGATGACACACCAAGTTTGGCGGTAATGGGTATTGGTTTATACCCAACAGTTGATGAGGCCATTAAAATCGCCAATTTGCTACACAACCTTGGGATGCACCAAGGCCAGCAAATTCTTCATCCACAAGTAACCCAGAGCATGTTATACCGCACGGTTGATACTGGGTTTAATGCGGTGCACGAAAACAATCAACATGGAGAGGCCAAATACCACAGATCATTTTGGGGCACGCCATTTAAGCAAGGCGATTGTTTTGCCCACATTCCTTTTATGAACGGTTATGGCGGAAACTTGATTGGCATACTGCCCAATGGCATTATCACATTACGATTTGCCGATGCGCAAAATTATCGCACATTACCTATGGTTACGGTTGCATCGCAGCTTGCGCCATTGTGTCAAAACCCACTTTGAAACCCGTATCTGGCACCAATCAATGGAATGTAACCGGTCATTTATTTTAATAGTGTGGGGCAGCCATCTCAGGTATCATTCATACTCCCACTTTAGCATTACTGGTTAAAATGTCTGAAAGCATTGCATTACTGGTTTTTTTTGTTCACTTGTTGGTTGCGCTATTTCTGCTGAGCATTCGCTCAGGCAATCAAGTAAGCAATCGGTTTCTAGCGTTTTTTCTATTCATTACGGCGCTTGATATCAGTAACTTTATCTTTACTGATTTTTATGGCACGCATTTAAATCTTGATATGCTGCGAGCTAATTGTGCGGCTTTGTTGGCGCCAACGCTTTATTTCTACGTTAAGTCGGTTATTTATAACGATTTAACGTTCAAAGCCAAAGATCTGGTTCATAGCTTATCCTTTGTTTTGATATGTCTGCTCTTTGTCCCGCGTTTTCATCTTGTTGATGATGTTGCCAAAAGAGCATTTTATGACAATCTTGCCCCTCTATTCGAAGTGATAGTCGTTAATGTGCTGCTGCATTTGCAGATAGGGTTTTATCTTACCTTGATCTTTAAGCTTTTGAGCCGCTATCAGTCGACTGTTTTGAACAATTACTCTGACGCCGACAAACTCACTAAGCAATGGCTAAACAATTTTATGTTGCTGTTTTTGATTGTTTTTCTCATTGCTTTGCTACGCAATGTGATTAAGTTTACACAGTGGCAAGCGTTGCTAAACGTTGTTACGCCTTTGATGATGGCTGTCACCCTTGGTTTTGTTTGTTGGATATTATGGCAGGCATTACATCACCCCGGTATATTCCAAGGCATTAGCACCACTGTCGAATCACTGGTACCACAGAGCGATTCTGCAACGCCAAACCAAAAAGACAAGGGTATTGATGACAGTGAAGCTGAGCCAATACTGGCCAGGCTAAAAGCGCATATGTCACAGCAAAAGCCCTATTTAGAGCCAGCACTTAATATTGATACGTTAGCACAGCAACTGGATCTTACAGCACAAGATATTTCTACGCTACTTAACCGTCATCTCGGACTGCACTTTTTCGACTTTATCAATAGCTACCGGGTTAACGCGGCCGCTGATATTCTCGCTGCAAAAAAGTATCAAGACAAAACCATTTTAGACACGCTTTATGAGGTCGGATTTAATTCAAAATCATCATTTAATACGGCTTTTAAAAAACAGCTAAAGATGACGCCTTCCCAATTCAGACAACAGCACTTAAATAAGTAAACTAAACTCGAAATAGAGAGAGCCGTACAGCCCGCTATTTTCTCCCTTATCTGAGTTGGATTCACTTGCCGCAGCGCACCGAACCTTTAAATATAAGGCGTCCGACTTTTTTAGTCGGTCGAATGACGACCCAACCCCCCTTAAAATCGCCGTTATCAAATCAATCCGCTTATTTTAAAAGCCAATCAAATAACAGGTGACTTTATGGTTCAACGATTTATTTTTTCGCTCATTTTACTGCTGACGCTATCCGCTCAAATTGAGGCGAAAAGTAACAATACTCCAGCAAAAGACGTCATTTCAAAAGCGATCAAAATACAAGCAGACAAGTTATTGCAAGACGCTCGCTTTAGCTCAGTTTCTATTGGGGTGGTAAAAAATACTCAATCCGCTATAGAGCATTATGGTGAGCTAACTAAAACCAAAGGTAATAAACCAACGGATAACACCCTTTATGAAATTGCCTCAGTCAGCAAAACCATGACAGGATTAATGACGGCTTATGCCGTCACCGACGGCAAGCTCTCTCTAGACGACAATATTAATGTATATATCAATAACGCAATGGCACAACTCAGTACCAACAAAAAACCCGTTACCATCCGTGGCCTACTCACCCATACTTCAGGGTTACCCAGAAGTTATGCTGAATTAGGACTGACAAACAAAACATTAACCCGAGATGCTTTTTTAAACGCACTAAATCAATTTGAGCGTGGTAAAAACATAGGACGGTACAGCTATTCAAGTGCGGGTACTGAGCTGCTATCGTTCATTTTAGAAACAGTGTATCAAATGCCGTTTGATACACTATTAAAACAAGTATTGTCTGCCAAGGCCGGTATGTATAACACCATGGTTAATATTGACGGCGAGCAACTGGAAAATTTTGCATTTGGCTATAATGAGAAAGGTGAAATCGCACGCGCATATATAGAACCTAATGTACTTTGGGGTGGCGGTGGTCATGTTAAATCAACCATGTCAGACCTGGTGCAATATATGAAGTTACAATTACAGCAAAAGAACCCTGCCATAACCGAGTCGCATAAAAAACTTTTTCATGTCGCCGGCACTGATTCTATGGCCTACTTTTGGATCGCCTCTGATGATAAAAAACTCGGTACTTATTACATTCTTCACGGTGGCCTGAAAGGTACCCAAAATTGGATGATGATTTTTCCAAAGTTCAATCTGGCCGTATCAGTGATAACCAATAGCAGTTTTCCACAAGCCGCAGGATTACTTAGAGCTGTTGGTATGGGGATCGTAAAAGATTTAACGATTTAAGTCGCCATAATAACTTGCCTCGTAAATATCGGCACTATCCCAAGATTCAACGTAACCGGTCAACCCGGGCCATCGCATATTTCAACGCTTTGGTCATCGGGTCTTTGGGCAATGAATAACGGCCTACAATAGAATGAACTTATCTACAGTAAAGAAGTATTTAAAAGTCAGGCACACAGGTGTACGTCCTTAGTTTTCGGTTGTGCCTGCTGTTCTTTGGCTAGGTGCCTGTCCGAGAGTAGGCTTTAACTTTTCAATCGCTTCTTTTGCATGGCTGTTATGCTCATCAAGCGCCAGCACTTTTTGGTAGTTGAGCAGTGCTAATTTATCATTTTTGGCAGCCAAGTACGCCTCCGCCAAACTGTCGTAAACGTTTGCCGAATCAGGCACGTTTTTGACATTAATCTTGAAAAAGGCCATTGCAGCAAACCCCAATGTGAGTTCAACTTATAGCGGTTTGGCTAATGCGTACGCCCAAGGCTACTACCAATTCGGCAAAGGAGAGCTTTGGTTACAACAAGCAACGGACTTTGCCAAACGCGCAATTGCACTACAGCCAGAGCAAGCTTGGGGGCATAAGTCACTCGGTTTTGCGCTGTATCTTAGTGGTCAATTTGTAGAATCTATAGCGGCGTATCATCAGGCCAGTAAACTCGCGCCCAATTGGGGGGTTGCCACCGCTTACCGTGCTTTAGCGCACTTAGCAACCGGTGACTCGATTTTGGCTTATCAGGCGGCCCGTAAAGCAGTCGAACAATCACCGACAAACCCAGTGACCACGGCCATTTTGGGGAGATGTTATTTAGAACTGGGTATGGTAAAACAGGCCAAATCAGCCCTTGAAAAAGCCTTGGAATATGACCCTGATTATCCGTTGGCACAAAGTTACGTTGCCGAACTGGCTTTACTAACAAGCGACTACCCGCAAGCAAACAGTATACTGTTGAGCATGACAAAAAGATCGCCAGATTGGCAGTATAGCCACTGGTTAACTGCCCTATTACACTTACAAACAGGCGAGACAGGCCCAGCCCTACAAAGCTTTGAACAGGCCGCTTTATTGGGTGGCCGATATCGTTTACCTGCTCAAGTTTATCTGGCGGTAATAAAAAAAGATGCGCGCCAATTGAATGACTTTTACCTGCAGCTAAACAACCAAATAAACCTGGGTAATCAATGGCATGAACTGGTCTATAGTAAAGCCCTGATATCACTGGCCAACAACAATTTTGCCCAGGCGGTAACGACATTTGAGCAGGCAATCAATGCAGGATTTAGTCACGAGTATCGATTCGATAACCTGCCTTTATTTTCGACCCTTTCAGCACAACCAAAATTTAAACAATTACTTGAATCGCTTGCTCGAAAAAACAAGCAAAAACGATTAAAACGGGTGCCGGGATAAGCATCAATGGAGGGTTGCTCTCTACCACAGCAACTAGCACAAAATGACAATGTTGGCTGAAAATCAACACATAATGACTGAAATATGGTACTAAGGTCCAGCTAGGACTGTGGTCATTGGAATCAAAATCAAACTTTCCAATGTTGCCCTATCAAATCAGCTACTTTGTCCTTCAACCAAAGCAACATCAAGTCTCTATCATGACGAGCATGCCATGCCACACAAAGCGGTAAGGGGGCGATATCCAACGGCGGTTGTTTTAAAATCAAGTGCCCTTTACGAACATCTTCAGCGACCGCCAAGTCAACAACAACAGTGATCAAATCGCTACCTTTGAGCATTACCGGTATTGCCGAATAATGGTTTACGGTCATTGCAACGCGGCGTACCAGGCCATATTCCCCCAACAGAGTATCAATCAAACTATGATCATCACCCGAGGCTGTTACCAGCAAATGCTCAGCAGATTGAAACTTCTCCAATGTTAATTCCTGCGCTGCCAAAGGGTGATCTTTTCTCATGGCGCAAACAAATTTCGGTTGTATGAGTTTGGTCTTTCTATCCCTGGGGTTTAGGTATTGGCCAAGACAAATCACCAAGTCGGCGGTCGCATCAGATAAGATTCGTTCACGATGCTTGAAGTTTAAAGGAACAGCCAGCAGGTCAATGTTGGGGGCTTCGCGTTCAATCAGTTGACGCAGAGGTAGCCAGATTAAATCAACAATAAGATCTGGTAACGCTATTTTGAAACGTCTGCGAGCCTTTGCCGGTTCAATCGGTGCAGTTTCAAACGCATCCCTTATCTGATTCATCGGCTGGGCAATTTGATGCCACAAACTTGCCGCATAGGCAGTCGGTTCAATGCCCCTGCCCTTTTTGACAAACAGTGGATCACCCAATGCCTGACGCAGTCGCGCCACAGCATTTGACACTGCGGGTTGTGTCATACAAAGTCTGGTTGCCGCACCCCCTATGGATTCTTCCATCATGATAGCGTCAAAAATAACTAACAGGTTTAAATCGGGTCTTTTCATCATTAACAGTGATGTTTTATATACAATAGATCAATTATACATGATGAGAAAAATAACCGAAGATAGCGCTATGTTTTTTCACTTTTCACCTATCACTTTTAATAAGGGGTGTCATGGATAAAAATCTATCGCAAAATTCAATTGATCCACAGTGCCTACAACAAGCTTTGGCATGGGAACAAAAAATGCTAGCAATCGGTGGTCTCTATCGAGAGCATTTCTTTGAGGCTTTTGATCGACAGCTGAATTTATTGTTTGATAAGCCAATATCCGTTCTCGAAGTTGGCTCAGGACCCGGGCACTTGGCCAAGGCACTGATTGAAAGCGTGCCAATAACCAACTATTGCTTATTCGACTTGAGCGATGCGATGAACCATATTGCATTGAGGCACCTTGAGTCATATCAAACTCGCATAAATTGCGTGGCAGGTAGTTTTTTAGATGCACAAGACTTTACCGAACTAGAGTTGTTTGATGCCGTTGTTTGTATGCAGTCTGTTCATGAAGTTCGAGATAAGACATTGGCAGTGAGCATATACAATAACGTCATCAACCAGTTGAAACCTGACGGATACTTTCTGGTCTGCGACTTCATTTGTGCACCACCAAACACCAATGACGCCAGTATATATATGACACAAGAAGAGCAAAAGTTGGCTTTATTAGAATCAGGCTTTAAATCGGTGAGTTTAGTCTCGGCTCACGCCGGTCTCACCTTGTACTCGGCGCAAAAATAAATGGGTCACGATCTTGACCGGTTATCACACCATTTTTCGCAGACCATCGCCAAGATTTTGTACGTAACGCATAAATTCCGGGCTGTTTACATCATTGAGGTCTTGTGCGTAAGCTTTGAAAAATTTGGGGGCAACAAACATATAGGTACTTTTATTGAATGTCCAAGTACGCTCTTTTTGTACATGAGCCGGGTGATTTTCTCTAAAATTAACAATTTGTTCCAAAGGCTCTGTTGAATCTTCAGATTTAATATGGACCAGCACAGCACTGATAATCGACATACCCAATAATGACTCGCAAATAAAAAACAAATTGCCCGCGCTATTTGTATGCCCTGTTGCATCGTTTTTAGCTGTTTCATTGGGATTGCTCATACAAGTCGCTTCTTTGCCTACGCCCTCAAACATTGCCCGAGCAAAGTTCAGACCGGCATTGCCAAATTCGCAACCCAAAAGGGTTTTAAGCAACCCTTTACTTAATTGGTCACCCACTTTGTCACTGCGAAACTTCAGTTTTTGTTGATTAATCGAAATAAACACACCCGAGTTGTCAATCACATTTTGCAGCGCCTGATGATTGTAAATAGAGTAAGGTAGATTGGTGCGTGGGTTAGTTGCCGAGTGGATCGCTTTGGTCATTGCAGCAAAAAATACACTAACCTCTCCACAGATATTTTTGAACGCATCACTTAAATTATGGGTATCTGAACCTGTAGTACACAACATAATATTGCCTGTTTCATTGAATACGTAATATTTTGGCAATGGTACGTGTTCAACGGTTGCAGGCTGACTTTCTTGGTCAATTTCGTTATTGTTGCTCGCCATTGTAAAACCCTGAGTTGCTGTGTTGATTTACGCTGTCGAATAGCGCATCCATGCGCCTTTTGCACCATCAATGGTTAAACGAATCTATTATTCATCTGGCACCTCAGGTTTTTCAAGCACTACCGGATCTACTGGCTCTACCACCTTTGCTTTGCCCAGAATGTTGGCTGTCATGGTACTAACCAGTTCCATAAAATCGGGGTCTTCCATGGCTTTATTCATCACGGCGGCTTCTTTTATGAAAACAGGCGGCACGAACAAATGGACTTCTTTTTTTAGATGCCATACCAATTCCTTACTTTGAGTACTGAAGCACGGACCCACCTCAAAATTACTGGCATTGTTTTTTACATCGGCATAAATAACAATGGGACTGATCGACACGGCACCCA
>JABSOG010000271.1 GCA_013216025.1 Algicola sp.
ATGCTTCATGGCTTCTTTCATTCTGGCAACAATGACTTCGTCACTGGCCACGCCACCTGATGGGTTTGCCGTTGCTGCATAGGCTGATTTTGGTTGCTCTACCGGGCGCAGGATGTGTTTTAAACTGGGCGAGGTTTCGGTTTCTGGCAAATCTAACCACTCGTCAAGTGCCGCTTCGGCGATGGCTCTATCTTCGGCTGGTAGGTTGAAGATGGAACTTTCGTGATGACCGCCCACTTTGGTAAATTTGTAGTTGTCTCTATGTTTAGAGATTCGTGGCGTTAATTGACCGGCACTCCATGGATCTGCATCACCGTAGACTAACATCAGTTTGTTGGCACGGGTTTTAACCCAAGCATTGATTCGGCGCATGCTGTGGTCGAAACGGTCTCTTTCGGGCTGCACTGCCAAATAGGTGCGGTAGTCGTTTGGATCGCTGGTCAACAAATCGCTGATGTGCGCTGTTGGCAATTCGGGGTGACCAAGCTGAGAGTACGCCTGATAGAAATATGAGCCGTAGGTTTCAAGTCCTGCGTCACTGAATGTGTAAAGGTCACCAAGAATTTCCCAGGTAAGTGCTTCTGCACTACCCTCTGGTCCCGGTATACTGTCACAAGTGAAACGACCGGTTTGATGAAAGGTGAAAGGGTGTTCTGCTACGGCTCTATCGTAGGCGATATCGTAGCCCATGGTTTCGTGTGTCATCGTCATCCAAGGTACGCTGTTGATAAATGCGGTGACTTCGTCTTTGCGCAGCAAGGCGGTGCGCTGAAATTCTTTGAGCGTTGCGCGGCAAGCCTCGGTATCGACATTTTCAAGAAATTCGCCGTAACGGCTGTCATTACGACCAAAGCTTATTGGTGCGACATTGGCTAGGGTGGCATCAACATCTCTAGGATAAAAATAACGATGGAAGATGGCGGTCATGCCACCTTTGCTCGAACCGGTTGATACCCATTTGCCATCATAAAAGGGTCTAATGGCTTTAATAATACGGTGCATGTCTTTGGCTGCTTGTCTGATATTAAGATGGTTCATATCCTTACTTTCAGGTGTTGACGGGCCAAAGTAGCGGTGCTCTACCGCCAGTTGGTTTAAGCCTTTTTCTTCAGCCAGTTCAAACATGTATGGCCAAGAAAAACCGGTGTAACCGTGAGTTTCTAGTGACATGGCGATATCTGAATCTTTGTGCAGCAATTTCAGGTGCTGGCTGAATTGCTCACCACCGGGTTGCCTGTGGTCAGTAGGTTGCAGATATTCGATTTCAATAGAGGTGTGCTCAGGATAGTTTTGATTTTCACTGATGACAGCGCTCATGCCGGGTTGGCTGTTGAGGTATTCGAGTAAATCTTGGTCTTCTTCTGTTTGGGCTTGACTGGCAAATGTGGCCATACAGGCCGTGGCGAGTAAAGATAATACAGCGGTCTTACGGAGTGTTTTTGTCATTTGCTTCATTTGTATAAGGCTTCCATTAGTAATTCGTCATTAAATAAATGTTTTAGGTAACTGCTTGCTATCACTGATATCTGTAAAATTAGATACCAGCGAAGTTTAATAGCCACACACTATGCCCATGCTCTGTGCACGTCGACAGTGTGCGGTGGAGGATTACTTACCGAGGCGTCGGTCTAGCAATTCAGGGTTGGCTAGCACTTCTTTTATTTTCGCTATAATGGCTTCGTCACTCGACGGGTCAACTGCTGTCGCCGATGCCATTTTGGGCGTTTCTACTGGGCGCAGAATATGTTTCAAGCTTTGTGAAACTTCTGGCAAATCTAACCACTCGTCTAGTGCGGCTTCGGCAACGGCTCTGTCTTCTGGCGGTAGGTTGAAGATGGTACTGTAGTGACTGCCACCCTTTTTCATGAATTTGTAGTTGTCGGCATGTTTTGCTACGCGTGGACTGAATTGGCCAGCGCTCCATGGATCCATTTCGCCGTATACCAGCATGACTTTGTCGGCTTTGGCGATTGTCCAAGCGTTGATACGATGCATGATGTTGTCGAAATGGTCGTTGTCGGGCAATGCGCCCGAGTAGTCGCGGTAGTCGGTTGGATCTGTGGTCAATAAGTCGTTCAGGTGGTCCATTGGTAGCTCTGGGTAACCCAGTTGGGTGTATGCCTGATAGATGTATGAGCCGTAGCGTTCCATACCCCAATCACTGAAATCCATTAAACCGCCCATAAGTTCCCAAGTCAGTGTTGCTGCGCTGGCATCTTTACTTGGGATATAATCACAACCCCAGCCGCCTTGTTGGAAGGTGCTAAAAGCATGTTCTGCTACTGCTTTTTCAAAGGCAACATTATATCCCATGGTTTCAAAAGTTAAAAACGACCATGGCTGGCTCTCAATAAAGGCGGTTATTTCATCTTTACGGATTAAGGCGGTGCGCTGAAATTCTTTGATCGCTTCACGGCAAGTCTCGGTGCCAACGTTTTCAAGAAAATCTACATAACGAGTGTCTTTACGACCAAAACTCATGGGCGCCACATTGGCCAGCGTTGCATCAACGTCATCTGAATAGTAATAACGGTGATACATTGCGGTCATGCCGCCTTTGCTGCTACCAGTTGAGATCCACTTACCGTCATAAAACGGCCTTATTGTCTCTATAATGCGATGCATGTCATCGGCTGACTGCTTGATGGTCAATAGCGACATGTCTTTGTTTGCCGGTGTAGAAGGACCAAAATATCGGTGTTCTACCGCCAATTGGTTAAGGCCTTTTTCGGCGGCCAGTTCTAACAAATAAGGGCTGTAAAAACCGGTGTAACCATGGGTTTCGAGTGACATGGCGATGTCGGCATCTTTGTGCAGCAGTTTGAGGTGCTGGGTAAATTGTTCGCCATTGGGTTGCTGATGGTCGGCAGGTTGTTGAAATTCTATGTCGACGGCCAGATAACCTGGGTAGTTTTGTGTTGCATTGGCGCTCGCTGTCATGCCGGGTTGGTCGTTGAGGTATTCAAGCAAGGCTTGATCTTCAGCGGTATCCGCGTAGCTGGAAAATGTGCTTAAACAAGCGGTGGCGAGTAAAGATAATGCGGCGGTTTTACGGAGTGTTTTTATCATTTTTGTCATTTGTAAATAGCTTCCATTAGTAATTCGTCTTTAAATGAATACTTTAGGTAACCGTGACAAAAATAAGGTTCACGTTTTTTTTCAAAAAAATACAAAAAAGCCGAAAGACCCAGTTGTAGGTGTTTCGGCTGTGTTGCTCAATGTTTTTAAACTTAATGGTTAAAGGGACGTCAACCTTTGAAATTATCCAATATATTCAAAGTGGTCCAAACAGTTTCAACTGCGCCGATGTAAAACGGTTTGTTGACCCTTTTAATGGTGTCTTTGCCAGTGTGGTAATAGCGGTGGTCGGCAACGCCTAAAAACAGGTAGGGAATGCCTTTTTTGAGAAACGGGAAGTGGTCGCTGGATTTACGCCAGTTAATGCGGCGTTTGCGGTCGTAACTGGAAGTGGAGCCATCGTGACCCGCTTGCATGCACACACTGGCCTGCTCGATACTTTGGTTGATCACCGGGATTAATTGTGGTGATTCTCGGCCACCGGCCAAGTATAAACGGTGTCGTCTGCCCGATTGCGACAACATGTCGAGATTCATGTTGTATTTGATGCTGTCGATACTCACCGGTGGTGCTTGAACGAAGGCTTTGGCCCCATGCAGGCCCAATTCTTCGGCATCGGTGGCGACAAAAATAATGGAGTGTTTGGGCGGCTGTATTTTGAATTTTCGAGCGACAGCCAATAGGGCAGCAACCCCAGATGCGTTGTCGTCAGCCCCATTGAAAATGGTGCGCCCTCTTTTCCCTACGTGATCAAAATGCGCAGTAATAACGATGTATTGATCAGGAAATTCGCTGCCTAGTTGCCAGCCGATAGCGTTGGTGCCGACAATATCGCTGATCCTGCGTTCAAACCGAAAAGGATGGCGGTAGTTTGGCTCAAAAGCCTGTAACCCGGTTTGTTCAAAGGCTTTGATAATGTATTGCCGAGCCATTTCATTACCCTCGCTACCGGTCTTGCGGCCCTTGAGTTCATCTGCTGCCAGATAGGTTAAATCTGCCCACAATGGCTCAACCGCTATGATGTTTTTTAAGACCGGTTTTTTGCAGTTCAGGGCGTTGGCGCTGGTGGCTACGAGCAGCATCGCAACAAGGCCGATTTTTAGTGTATTTTTCATATGGGCAGTTTTGGGCAGCAGATTGATTGAGGTTATTCTATCTTACTTTGGCTGGTGTGATTTGTTTTGGCGGTGAGTTGCTGGGGAGTTGGGGTTATTTGAGCGTTAAAGTTAGCCAAGTGGCAAAAACCTGCCAGATTACAACCGGAGGGATTTTGGTTATACTTCCTTAAAGAGGGTAAAAACTTCAATACCTTGCATAGATGAGAGAAGCCATGAGCGTATTAGAAGCCTTTTCAGACCACGATGAAGATTATCATCGTTACAGAGTCCGTCAGGAATGTATTCGGATCCAAAAGAGTGATGAGCAACTTGCTGAACTTCGGGAGCAGCGGATAGTTGAGGTTGAAGGCAAAATGGCTGATGCTCAGGCTAAGGCTAAGGCAGTTGATGCTGAGGCTAAAATGGCTAATGCTGAAGCGTGCGGTCGATGGCTTAATACTAATTTTGGTGGTACGTTAGTTTACAGCAGCTCAATTAGATGCGCTGATTAATGGAGGCTCATTAAGCGATAACAGCTATTGTGCAGCTACCGCTTCAGGGGCATTTTTAACCCGAGTTCTCAATCCCAGCCCCGGCAGTATCTTGATAAAACTTGACAGTTTTAGGTTGCCATTGCCAAAGTGCATTGACCGTGCCACTTTTGTCAATAAAATCTACATCCCGTAACAAGTAGGTGGCATCCGTCAGACCGCACTCGAAACAGATAACTTTTCTGCTATCACATTCTTCGACTGTTTTCATCATTGGCTAATCCAACACCTGTCGATACCCAGTCGCCTTCTCTCCAGCAGACAACGTCTGCATCTGCGGTTTGCTGTAACTCACCGTAATTGGACCCAGTTCGGTAGGAAAGGGGATGTACAAATCGCGGCCATCGACATTTTTTGCGACAAATCCATCAACAAAAATCTCAATATAATCAGCGCGTTCATGTGGACCATGGCCCGGATTGACAGGCTGTTTGGCTTTCATTATTTGTTCGGCAACGATTGATTGCAGCATTTTGCGTAAACGCTTAACCGTGGGCGGGCGAGCCATTTGTGATTGCATTGGTTTGTTGCCGATGGTTATTGGCATTCCTTTGGTAAACAGTTTTACTAATGCTTGCCTGAACAACACCATTTGCTTTTCGTCTGCGCTGGATAAATGCATCAGTGACTTGGGTTTGCCGGGCCAATTCATGCGGCTGGCCAAGTCGGGAAGGGAGGTTTGAATACGAATACTGATGTGGTTTTTTTGGCGCAGGGAGACGCTGGCGGTGGTCATCGAAAGGCCGTGAGACAGTACCGTACCAATGGATAGAATCGTCAGTATTATGCCAAGACAAATTGATTTTTTGTTCATCATCAACCCTATCTGCAGTGCGTCGAAACAGTGTCGTCACTACCATCGGTTACTGTGCTGTCGAGCCTATATCTGAAGGTATAGCAGTTTGAGTTGGTTTCATAACCGCTGTCGCCTTCAACCAGCTGGCGATACATGATCAGTGCTTTTTTGCCTAAGGGGATATTGTTGTTGGAATCCCCGGGGGTGATCTCGGTAAATGTCCAGCTTTGGCTGTTGAATGTCATGGTGTCGTGGTCGCTTAGGTTTACATCTGAACCTGCCCAAGCCAAATCGCGTTCTACTTTCCAGTGTGGTCCGGGTGTAACCGAGCTGGATTGGTCTGCCGTTGCGCGGTAACACGCGATGGTATACGGGGCGGCTGCCGAGCTGTAATACACGTATTCGCTGCCATCGCCGTTTACGTCATAGGCGTTGCATTCGTCTAGCGGCCGTTCGCCAGTTTTGACTTTTTGTGGACGGTAATCTAAATCACTGTAGCGGCTTGCGCCGTAGTCGGTGCCTTCGGTTGTTAAAACGCCGCCGCCGGTGCCGAAATAAAGTGGAATGCCATCGAACATGTAGGCCAGTGGTTTCGATGGGTCGTGGGTGTCCATTAAGCACAAGGGCGCAGTGTGATAGTGGTAATCTTCGCCGTTGCCTGCGTGGGCACCGCACTGGTCGACTTCGCCGAGTAGAACGGTGTCGCGGTCGCTGTAATCTGTGCCCAGTTGCGCCACTTCGTCGTTACTGGCTTCTTTGGCGTAATGCAGAATTGGCACGCCTTCTACCGACACGCCAATGGCATCGTGAATGTTGATGTTGCTTTGGGTCGAGGCTAAATAGCTCGGTTGCAGTGGCAGGGTCCATGAGGTTTCTTCTGCTATTGCGACCCGGCCTATCCATGACTTTATGCCGACATCGGGTTTGTCGCCGTCGAGTGATGAGCGATAGGGCAGCATGGTTTTGCTGGTGATGGTCATATTGGTGTCGTCGCAACTGACACTGACCAAGTTGCTGTAGGCGGTAAACGCGGCAGATTTGCTTGCGCAATCGCTTGGTACACTGCTCGGCACATGATCATCATTGTTGGGGTTGTAGCGAACTCGGGTTAATTCTACGGTGACAGAGCCGAGCGTTGTGGCAAGAATCGCATCGGTCAAGGCCGATAAATCTGCGCTGCTGGCTTCTAGCGGCAAGCTGTCCACTTCGTTTGACAGGGCGTATAAGGTGACGGTGTAGGTGTTACTGATGGGATCCATAGAGCAGGGCGCTGAAAAGGCTTGGGTCGCGTCTATGCTGTTGATGCCAAAAGTGCCCACGCTGGTTTGGCCGTCTGCCAGTGTGGTGGTTGCCTGCGGGATATCATATAAAACGATGTAACCGTGGGCTTTACTCAAATCTGGGGCGTCATCTGGGTTAGGGTAGTTGTGCAGGGTCACCGCGAATGATTGGGTACCCTCGGGAGTATCGGTCCAGCTTAGCTGGGGCATACTGCCATTATTGGCGCCGTCGCAGGTGGCGCTTAAGGGTAAAATTAAATCGGTTTTGAACGCTTTGCTCGACAAGGTAAAAGTGCTGTCGGCGGCCTGTGCGTTTAGGGTGACGGTGTCTGCGGCACTGCTGGTTTGGCCATCGTTGACGGTCAGGCTGATGACGTAACTACCAGCAACATCTGCAAGTAAAGAGGGTGACACGCTGGTGGCATTGGTCAGCTCGGCTGTGCTGGTGCCAGGTTTTGAGTCAATTTGCCATGCGTAGGTGAGTGTATCGCCATCTTCATCTGTGCTGTTTGCCCCTGATAGCGTCACGGTTTGGCCCACTGTGATTAATTGGTTGGCACCTGCCTCGGCAATAGGTGCATTGTTACTTGGCGCTACGGTGACGGTCACTTGATCAGCCGCACTGTTAACCCGGCCATCGTTAACGGTGAGGCTGACAATGTAACTACCTGACAAATCGGCAATAAACGCGGGTGATTGTGCTGTTTGATCACGCATACTGGCGGTGCTGCCGGTTGGCTGCGAGACAAATTGCCAGGCGTAACTCAGTGAGTCGCCGTCTGCGTCAGAACTGAGTGCACCCGACAGTGTTATGGTATCTCCTGTGTTTGCCGTGATGTCTTCACCGGCATTGGCGATTGGGGCATGATTGGTGTCGGTTACGGTGATGGTGACCGGGTCGACTGCACTGTCGGTTATGCCATCGTTTACCACTAAGGTGACCACAAAGTCACCCACGACATCGGCGATAAATGTGGGGGTAACGCCGGTTGGATTTTCTAAGGTGGTGCTGCTGGCTGCTGGACGTGAGTCGAATTGCCATAGGTAAGTCAAATCATCGCCATCGGGGTCTGCGCTGTCTGCACCTGACAGGGTGACGGTGTCGCCCAAATTTGCTGTTATGTCTACCCCCGCGCTGGCAACCGGGGTGCCGTTTGTGGCAGAGGCTTTAATGGTTACGGTGTCGGTTTCGCTATTGAGCTGGCCATCATTGACCGTCAAGCTCACCACATAATCACCGGCAATATCGGCGATAAATGTGGCTGAAACGCTGGTGGCATTCGACAGGCTGGCACTGCTGTTGTCTGGGCGGGAGCTGAATTGCCATCTGTAAGATAGGGTATCACCATCGGGATCTGAACTGCCGCTGCCAGATAACGAAATCGTGTCACCGACCACCGTTGATTGGTCTAACCCGGCATTGGCGATGGGTGGTTTATTGGCCGCTGTTACTGTGATTGTTAACGTATCGGTCTCGCTTGACAGTTCGGCGTTGCTGACCACCAGAGCGACAATGTAGTTGCCCGGCGCATCGGCGATAAATGATGGCGAAACCGTGGTGGCATTGAGCAAAGTGGCGCTGCTGTCACCGGGTTTGAATTGAAAACTCCAGAGGTAAGTCAGTGTGCCACCGCTTGTGCCGTTGGTGCTGGCTGCGCCCGACAAGGTGACCGTATCACCTTCTACTGCTGAGCTGTCTACGCCCGCATTGGCAATGGGCGCACTGGTGGCTGCGGTTATGGTGACTGTTACGCTGTCTGATGTGCTGTTTAATTGGCCATCGTTAACGACTAGAGTCAACACATAGTTACCCTCTACATCGGCCATAAATGTGGGGGTTGCGCTGGTTGCATCCGAAAGCGTTGCGTTGCTGTCGCCCGGACGCGTGTCGAATTGCCATGCGTAGGTAAGTGCATCGTCATTCACATCTGAACTGGCCAATCCGGTCAGGTTTATGGTGTTGCCGACTGTACTGTCGATGTCAACACCGGCGTTTGCTATAGGGGCGTCGTTAGGAATGGTTGCGGTGATAATAACGTTATCTGCCGAACTGTTGGTTTGGCCGTCATTTACGACCAGGCTGACGACAAAGCTGCCCGCTGAATCGGCGATAAATGAAGGCGTTATGCTGGTGGTGTTACTCAAATTGGCGCTACTGCTCTCGGGGCGAGACTCGAATTGCCACAGGTAAGTGAGTGAGTCGCCATCAATGTCGGTGCTGGCTGCGCCCGACAAGTTTACCGTGTTGCCTACAGTTATGCTGCTGTCGGTTCCTGCGTTGGCTGTTGGGGCGTTGTTTGGTATGACGGCGGTTATTATTAGCGTATCGGCTGCGCTATCAAGTAGGCCATCGTTGACCACCAGAGTGATTGTATAACTGCCAGGCAGGTCAGCAATGAATGTTGGCGACTCGTTGGTTGGGTTAGAAAGTGACGCTTCGGAACCGTCTGGGCGAGCGTTAAACTGCCATGCATAAGTTAGGGGGTCACCATCAGCATCACTGCTGGCTGCACCTGATAAATTGACTGTCGCACCGACAATGGTGGTGTTGTCGGCCCCGGCATTGGCGACTGGGGCTGTGTTTGGTGGAGTAACTTCAACGGTGACAGTATCGGGTGCACTGTCAATTTGCCCATCGTTTACGGTTAATGTAAAGCCGTAGCTGCCAGTTACATCGGCGTTAAAAGTGGGTGATTGAGTCGTTGGGTCTGACAAGTCGGCAACGCTGCCGTCGGGCCGAGCATTAAATTGGCAGTGGTACGTGAGGCTGTCTGCATCAGGGTCTTGG
>JABSOG010000272.1 GCA_013216025.1 Algicola sp.
AGATCCGGTAGGCGGGATATAACCCGGCTATCACACTGCTGAGAATGGCAATGACAAACACCGTCAATACCATGCTCACATCAAGATTGGCAATCACTTCGTAGTTTGGGTTGATGGTCCGCAATCCGGCCAAACCAGCAAAGGTAAACAGCAGTCCGGTCAAACCACCAAAAAAGCCAATCAAACTGATCTCAATTAAATGCTGTTTGAATACCTCAAGTTGGCTTGCACCGAGCGCACGACGCACGCCAACCTCAGCGGCACGACGCAGGAATTTTGCCAGTAACAAACCGATGGTGTTAACCAGACACACCGCCAAAAACATGAAACTCAAGCCAACCAACACACTGTAGTCATCTGCCACAACCTGTCTTTGGTCGAGCCACTGCTGTACGTTGCTCATATAACCTGCGGCGTCATTGCGGGTGAAACGTCCCAGTTTTTGTTGCTCTTTTACGTGAGCATCCAAAAAGGTTTGAAATTGTTGTTGTTGGTCTACGGTAGGCAACTCAACCCAATACTGGATCCACATGATCTCTGAGCCCATTTTTCCCTGATAGCTATTTATCGTTTCATTTTTCCAGCCGTTGTTGTTGCCCCAACTGACCAGCTCGTGCACCGGACCCAATGAAAAGGGGATAAAAACCTCTTCACCATTGTTGAAGTTACCATTGTTTAAGTCATAAAATTTTGGTGACGGGTTAAAATCTTCAACTACGCCGCTAACGATATAGGGCATGCCATCAAACAATACTGTTTTGCCGACGCTGTCCAAGCCGCCAAATAACTTGTTGTTTAACGTTGTGCTTATCACCGCGACATTCTGACCGACCTCATCAGCCCTTTTGTCCCATACCGCGCCATAGATAAACTGTACATCAAACATCTCAAAAAAAACTCCGTCGGTCAGTCTGGCCGATTCGAAAAACGGGTCGATGTCTTTGTTGTCTGTCTGTACTGAAAACCCACTCGTATACATTGGCGTATGACGAGTCGGGATGTCTGATTGACGCAGCAACATCGCATCTTGATAGGTGAGCTGTTGTGGAATATCGTCGTCACTGCTTTCATCTTCGGTTTGCAATTGAATAGCGAATAATTGTTCACTTTTGTGTGCAATGGGGTTTGCGTCCATCATATGATAAATGGTCAAGGTGGTCATCGACACTCCAATACCGATGGCAATAGCCAATACCATCAACACGCTGATCACAGGGGTATTTTTAAGACTCAGCCAGGATAATTTAAGATAATAATTAAACATGAACTTGCTCCTATGCGTTGACTGCGCTGGCCAAACCATCATAAATTGAGAAGTCGTTGACCTGACCGTCGATGATTTGAATGTTGCGTTGGGCACGACGAGCCAAGTCTGGATCGTGAGTCACCATAATAATGGTGGTGCCCTGTTCGTTGATTTTTTCAAGCAGTTCCATGACTTGTCTCGCCATAAGCGAATCGAGATTCCCAGTAGGCTCATCGGCCAATAAAAAGCGAGGTTTACCCGCCAGTGCACGGGCAATAGCGACACGCTGCTGTTGTCCACCAGACAGTTGCGCCGGGTAATGTTTCATTCGCGCCAACAAACCAACCTTCTCTAAAGCCTCTTCAATACGAACCTTACGCTCTTTGGCGCCAAAACCACGATATCGCAATGGCACATCAACGTTGTCGAACAAGTTTAAATCAGGAATGAGGTTAAACCCTTGAAAGATAAAGCCGATTTTTTCGTTACGGATTTTTGAGCGCTGGCGATCGTTAAGCGAACTGATATTCACATCATCAAGAATATAGTCACCACTGCTAAAAGTTTCGAGCAGACCGGTGATGTTCAAAAAGGTGGTTTTACCCGAGCCCGAGGGGCCGGTGACCGACACGAACTCGCCTTCTTTTACATGCAAATCTAACTCTCTTAACGCATGGGTTTCGATAACGTCGGTGCGGTAAACTTTTGAGATGTTTTTCATTTTTAACATGGTTTATTTCCTTCTAACGAATAGCTTGTGACGAATGCTGTTTTTGTATGAATTAATTTTTATCTGATAGCTTTTAACGAATTAGTACTTGTTTGGCTTGTCTGAAGGTGTCGAGGCTAGAGATCACCAGTTGGTCACCTTCTTTAACACCGTTTATGAGTTCTACGTGACTGATGCTGCTGGCACCGACTTCGATATTGATCATCGATGCGGTGTTTTGATTGACGATGTAGGCAAACTTGCCACCGCCCGATTGTACAAAGGCACCGCGTTTGATCATCAATACATCGGCTTTGTTTTCGAGCAACACTCTGGCGGTGACGCGTTGGTTTTGTCTGAGGCTGATGCTGTCTTGGTTGTCGAATCTGACACGGGTAATGACCTGGTTATTGTTAACCTCTGGGGATATCGATGAAATGCGGCCTTTGATGGTGGCACCATTGACTTTGATTTCTGTTTCCATGTCTAGGCCGATGTCATCGGCAAAGTTCTCGGGCACCATTAACTCGGCTTCGTAGGCGGTTAAATCAACAACCGTTAACAAGGCTTGGTTTTGCCTAACCTGTGAACGTTGTTCTACCAGCAGGTTACCGATAACACCTTCAACTGGGGCTTTAATTTGCAGCTCAGATATCTGACGCAACAAGTCATCTACCACCAACTGTTGACGATTAACGTCAAGCTGGCTAGTTTTGATTTCGAACGCCAATTGGTCTTTTTTCAAATCAGCTTCTTGTGAAGCATGATTAAAAGCCAGATTGGCGCGAGCTAGGTCATCTTCGGCCTTTTCAAAGTCTATTTGGCTGATCAACTGTTGGTCGATGGAGATTTTGGCGCGGCGTTGTTCGCGTTTGGCGGCGGTCAGGGCAACTTTGGCCATATCCAGTGTTTGCTGTTGCTTAAGGGTATCGCTTCTGACGTTAAGCTTTTGGCGCTCAAGGGCTATGGTTGAGCTTTCTAATACCGATTGTTGCTGCTTTAATTGGTTACTCAGTTCTGGGCTCGACAATCTGGCGACGATTTGGTCGACCTTAACAGCATCGCCCGCTTGCACTAATAAGTGGATGTTACCAGACACCGTGCTGTAAACCGAAGGTGCGTGCGCTGCGACAATTTTGCCGTTGGCTGAGATGTCACGCACAAATGCCCCACGGGTAACGCTGGCCAAACGCAGGGTGTCTGCTTTAACCGAGATCTCGTTTTGTTGCCATTGCGTGTAGCTTGGATAAGCCACAGCAACGCAAGATACAGCGGCGATCCCCGCTAGGATCCATTTTGCCTGTTTTATCAGGGGTGATTTTTGCACCACTTTGGTGTCTTGGGCTGAAGTATCCTGAATCATGAATCTGCCGATGGTAAGGTGAATATACCAGTGATAAAGCGATAACTGTGCCAACTCGAATTTATTTCATATCTTGTTGTTATTTATAGGTTTTTATTGAAGTGTCCGGTTTAACAAAGTGTCCGCGGACAGTGATGAAAGTGTCCGGCGTAACGGACACCGGACACCGGACAGATACATATAACGGAACTACCCGTGCTTTTAAGTCGGTAAAACCCTGAACTTTATAATGATTTTGTGCTTTTATCACCGATAAAACATTTCGTTTGGCTATAGATCGTGTAGAATATCGCGCAATCTGTTTATAAGTTATCTATTTAAGCTAAGAAAGCCGTTGTTTGAACTGGCTGAAATATAGAGAAATCATCATGAAAAAACTAGCAATTTCAATGTCACTTGTTTTAGGTTTGACCGGCATGGGTTTGAGCAGCGCTGCCAATGCTTTTGAAGGCGATGCCGCAGCTGGCAAAGCCAAGTCTGCTATGTGCGCCGCTTGTCATGGCCCTGACGGCAACAGCACGATTGATATGTATCCAAAAATCGCTGGACAGCATCCAGAATATATTTTCGCCCAATTACAAGCCTTAAAACTCGGCATGACAAGCGGCGGAAAAGAAGGCCGTAACGACCCGATGATGAGCCCAATGACGTTGGCATTAAGCGAGCAGGACATGAAAGACCTTGCAGCATATTATGCAGGCAACGAAATGACTGAAGGTACAACTCCTGAAGAAGTGGTCGCAGCCGGTAAGAAATTGTACACCGCTGGTGACGCAAAACGCGGCATTCCAGCTTGTACTGCCTGTCACGGTCCACGCGGCACAGGTATGGCATTGGCTGGTTTCCCAAAAATCGCCTTCCAACACGCCAATTACAACAAAATCTCTTTGGAGAAATTCAGAGCTGGCACGCGTAACAACGATAAAAATGGCATGATGCGCGACATCGCCGCCAAGTTGACTGACAAAGACATCGAAATCTTGACCAAGTACTTGGGTGGCTTACATTAAGTAGCGGCTTTTACAGTCACTTAAAGGAAACCGGCTGATGCCGGTTTTTTTGTGTTTGTAGTTAAAGCTATGGTGGATCGTCGCGTTGCGAACACACCCTGGAGCCGCTGCAAAAAGGGTTTGGTCATCGTTGCACCGGCACTTTTCGTTTATTGGTGCGCGAGGGCGTAGGTTTAATCATAAAATCGTCGTGGTTGCCCAAATCAGATTAATTCTACACCATCACGCATAGCGCACCTTACTGTATAACGTTACAACAAAGTCACTGGCGTTTGCAGTTGATGATGCATGGTGGCTTTTATTATCCCCCAGCGTTTTTTCGCGGCATCTTGATGTTTGGTCGCCATCGGCCCTTTTGTCAGCGCCTCTTTGTGTGCCTTTAAGGCGGTATAGTGAATCGCTTTGACGGTGTATTTTGTGCTGTCTTTAAACGCGCCGTAAACATCTTCAACATTACTTAGGGTGTCGTCGATAAATACAATGTTTTTGATCATTGATGTCTCGGTTCTGGCCAGTAGGCATTTGAGCATATCGCCTTTGTTTTGTCCGGCGACATACATCACGCCTTGCTGATAGCTGACCGGTCTTTTGGCGTTGCACGTTGCATCGGTAAACGGGCTGGCAACGCTCGGCAGGCCGCTTTTAGTGCCTTTTGGTGCATTTTTGGCGATAAAATCGAGAAAATCTTGCTCACCAGTTTTTGTCGTTACGCTCAGGTTGTCCAACTGGCTGGCGGTCGCAGACAGGTTAGCAGTGCCACGGGCAGTCAATACCATCAATTTAACGCCCAATTGGCTCAATGATTCGAGCACATTTGGTATCATTTTCTCGGCATACACCATGTTGTTCATGGCGAACAGTAATGCGCTGATGTCGAGTAAATCGCCAAAATTGTCGGCGACTCTGTAGGGTGAGGATTTTTCTTTTAAAAGATCGTCTTGCCAGCTGAACCACGCAGGGCCGCCGAGGTATTGGCAGGTTTTTAGGTTGTTTTGATCTGGGCAAGACATCATTGTTAGTGTGTCGTCGTTGTCCATCACCACCAAGGTGTGCGACAAGGCTTTTTTGCCCAGTTTTTCGACCGTGGTTTTGAGTCCGGCGAAGCTTTTCTCGGTGGTCATTTGCGCTTTTGCATCGGCATCTGAGGCAAACAGGTTGATGCTGAGTATGCTGGCCAACAACACACACTGGTATTTGTTCATTGATTTTTCCTGATCATTATAGGGATTAGCAGCAACAGTAGCATTTAGTCGATAACACCGCCAGAGCTGCCTGTGTCAGGCGCGCTTGGCGGCGAAGAAACAACCGGGCTGGCCACGATGATCAGGATAATTTGGCGAACGTTGTCTGCGCTGCCAGACAAGTACGCTAATCAAACTATTGCTTTAACCAGCGAGCCGCCGATTTGGCAAAATAAGTTAAAATGCCATCGGCACCGGCGCGTTTAAAAGCCAGCAAAGATTCCATAATACAAGGTTCTTCGGCCAGCCAGCCGTTTTGAATGGCCGCCATGTGCATCGCGTATTCACCGCTAACCTGATAAGCATAAGTCGGCACACCAAACTCGTCTTTTACCCGGCGCACCACATCCAAATAGGGCATTCCAGGTTTGACCATCACCATGTCGGCACCTTCCTCAATATCTAATGCCACTTCTCTAAGCGCTTCGTCACTGTTGGCCGGGTCCATCTGATAATTCTTTTTGTTGCCGCCTTTAAGGTTTGATGCAGAGCCGACCGCATCTCGAAAAGGGCCGTAATAATTAGAGGCGTATTTGGCTGAGTAGGCCAAAATGCGGGTATTGATGTAACCGTTTTCTTCTAATGCATGACGAATTGCGCCAATACGACCATCCATCATGTCTGACGGCGCCACTACATCGGCACCCGCCTGTGCATGAGAAAGTGCCTGCTTAACCAAAACTTCGGTGGTAATGTCGTTTAACACGTAACCATCGTCGTCGATAATGCCGTCTTGACCGTGAATGGTGAAAGGGTCAAGCGCCACATCGGTGATGATCCCCAACTCTGGACAACGTTTTTTAAGCGCCCGAACCGCTCTTTGTACCAGACCTTCGGGGTTGTAGGCTTCTTCGGCCTGCAATGATTTAATGTCGTTTGGGGTTACCGGAAACAGCGCAATCGCAGGAATGCCCAGTTCTATCAACTCATCGGCTTCTTTTAACAGTAAATCAATGGATACCCGCTCTACGCCGGGCATAGAAGCAATAGCCTCGCGGCGGTTCTCACCGTCGAGAATAAACATCGGGTAAATTAAGTCGTTGGCGGTCAGGGTGTTTTCTGCCATCAGGCGACGGGAAAAATCATCTTTGCGCATACGGCGCATACGAGCTTTGGGGAATTGTGACACGGTTCACTCTCCTGGTTTTTTCTTTTGGACACCCCTGCGGGGCGAAGGTCAAAAGCTTTAACACGGAGGCACGGAGGCACGGAGAAAGAATGAGAAAACCTAAATCAAAAAACAAAAGAAGTGAAAAACAGACGCTGGGTTCATCTATAGGCATTCCAGATGCTCATTTAGGTTCTGCTTGTCATTCTGTTTTTATATTTTTTATCTTTCCTCTTTCTTTTCTCCGTGCCTCCGTGCCTCCGTGTTGAGATCTTTTTTAATCTTTTACCGCGTCAGCGGTATCGTCAGCGGCTTCAACATCACGATGATGCACGACTTTATTGCGGCCGGTTTCTTTAGCCCGATAAAGGGCCTTATCGGCGCGTTCTATATAATGGTTTTTGCTCATGTCAACATGGCAAATCCCGGTGAACACCCCGCAACTGACGGTAATATTAATCGGCCCGGCTTCGGTTTCTATGGTTGCCGCCGCCAGCTTTTCGCGAATGGTTTCACCAAGCCCTATGGCGCCTTCGGCACTGGTGCTTGGCAATATCAGCGCGAATTCTTCACCGCCATAACGGCAGGCATCGTCCATTGGGCGTTTAAGAATGTCGCTGACCGTACGGCCGACAAAACGAATGACATCGTCACCGGCAAGATGTCCGTGGTTGTCGTTAACACGTTTGAAATAGTCGATATCGAGCATCAAAAGACTCAATTGCGTCTGTTCACGGCGTGAACGTCTGAATTCGGCGAGGTACTTTTTGTCGAAAAAGCGGCGGTTTCGCATGCCAGTCAGCGCGTCTTGGGTATTTTTCTCTTCGAGTTCGCGATTAATTTCTTCAAGCTCGCGCAGGGTCACTTCAAGCTCAAAGGTGCGCTCCTGAATTTTAACTTCGAGTGCTTCACGAGACTGCTCTTCAACTTTGAGCATTTGTTCTTGCATTGCTTCGTGATTTTTAATTTCGATAATGGCTCGTTGCTGCTCAGCTACTTGAGCGGTTTTCTCGTCAGTATACTGCTTGATCAGCGCAATAAACAACAACACGGTGGAGATCAAAATATTAAACACAAACACGTCAAGCGTGGCCACGCTCATATCCAATTTCATCGCCGCCCACGATGTCACATAAACAAACGATACCGCTGTCACCGCCCACGCTGCGGTATACAACCTAGCCGAATTGATGTTTTGACGCGAGCACCAAATGCCCACAACCAACAGACTGACTGACAGTACCACAGCATAAATCAGCAATATCACTATCGATAAATAAACCGGAATAAACAAATTAACCAGCATCATGCCCAGCCCAGTCGCCACTAAGCCTCTGACTAACTGCAATAAGCGAATATTGTGTTTGCGCAAATTCAATAGCGCAATACCAAACAAAGCGCCAGCAACCAGACTTAAAGTGATTAACAACGAGACGATATGCTGTTGTAACCAAGCCCACTGTGGCCACACAAAACGGTTACCAAAACCATACAAGGTTACCAGCGCCAAACATTGAGTAATAAGCGTGGTACTGAACAACATGAATTTTCGGTTACGCGACACCAAAAACAGCAGCAACGCCGAAAAGATAATCGCCCCCAAGAATCCCAGCAACAGTGCCGAAGTCAGGGTACTTTTACTGCTATGTTCAATATAAGCATGGGGTTGCCACAGGTGAATCGGCAAATCAAATAAACCATTATTCGACACTTTAAGGTAAACCGTATTGTCTTGCCGTGCTGCCACAGCCAAGGGCAGTAGCAATTGTTCATGGGCAATGGGACGCTGGGCAAACGGCATCAAATCGCCAACCCGGTGTCCCGAGGCCATGCCATCAACAATCACTTGATGAATTTCGACCACATCTAATGACGGATTTTGCACTTCAAGCAACAGCCGTTGTTCGATATCGGTTTGATTACTCAGCGTAAAGCGAAACCAGTAAGTCGCATCGGTGGGGCCAAGGGTGATGGTATGCTTTTGATAAATCTGCCAATTTTCTGCGGTAGTTGGCAGTACCGAACTGTTAACGTGCGCGCTATCGACTGCCAAATATTCGATGTACTGGCCTACTTGGACATCGGTAAAACGACCATCAATAACAATAACCAACGGTTCGGCCACCGCCCAACTACAGCTTGCAAGCAGTAGTAAAAGGGCTGAAAACCGTTTCAGGCAGTGTTTCATCAATCTTGACCTTTACCGGCATTAACTGCAAAAAACCGACAGCTGTTTTGGTAGGTGGTGTCAAACAGCAGTTGCTCATCAATATTGAGGATTTGGGCAATGGTTTGAGCAATATGTGGCAAATAAGCCGGTTCGTTGCGCCGCGATTTAGGTTTAGGCTTGAGGCTTCTAGGCAGTAAAAACGGCGCATCAGTTTCTATCATCAAACGATCAAGGGGAATGTATTGCAGTAATTCTCGCAGTTCGAGGCCACGCCTTTCGTCACACACCCAACCGGTAATACCAATCGACAAGCCCAAATCCAAGTAGTCGGTCAACGCCGCTTTTTCGCCAGTAAAACAGTGCACTACACCATGGGTTAACTGGTCGGCAAATGGGGTGATAATGTCGATAAAACGCTTTGAGGCGTCCCGTTCATGCATGTATACGGGTTTGTTGAGTTTGCAGGCTAATGCCAATTGTTCGGTGAACACTTTTTCTTGCTGTGGTCGGGGTGAAAAGTCGCGGTTAAAGTCCAAGCCACATTCGCCAACAGCAACGACCCGGGGGTTTTGGTGTAATTCGCTCAGTTGGTCAATATAATCTTCGCTCACCGATTTTGCATCGTGGGGATGAACACCCGCGGTACAATACAAATGAGTGGCATCTGCGTCTTGTTCACTAAGGCGCAAAACTTCACGACTGTCTTCTACATCGCAACCTACCATTAACCATTTGTCGACA
>JABSOG010000273.1 GCA_013216025.1 Algicola sp.
CCCCGGGCGTCAGCTTCGCAGGCAAGAATAAACTGTTCCAGAATGTACGGTTTTCTGAAAGCATCCAACCTTTCAAGTAACTTGAGCACCTTGGAGGGTTTCATATCCAACAACCGGTGCATCCTCAAGTGATGCTCGGTCACCTTTTCAGCCAAAACCGCGTATCGCAGTGGTACTCTATATCGCTCATTTACAGCTTTAACCAAGGGGATTCCCGCATGTTCATGGTTGATATGTTGTGGCAACACATCAGCAGGTGTGACACCTTTACCCAAGTCATGCATCACGGCCGCCCAGCGCACCTGTGGTAAATCGCTTAAAATGACCGCTTGTTGCAATACCATCATGGTATGTACATAGCTATCGATTTCTGGGTGATGCTCAGCCACTTGTTCGACACCGACCAAAGCTTCAAGCTCAGGAAACAACACTGCCAATGCACCGCATTGCTGTAACACGTTAAAATAAACTTCGGGGTTGGCTGCGTTGAGTGCTTTATCAGTTTCTTTAAACACCCGCTCTGGCGTAAGGTGTGCCAATTCACCCGATACGGCTAATTTGTTCATCAAGTCTTGAGTGTCTTGATGCACTGTAAAGCCCAGCGGGGCCAATTGTGCGGCAAATCGGGCAACCCGCAACACCCGTAACGGATCTTCGACAAATGCATCAGAGACGTGACGTAATACCCGCTTCTCCAAATCATCGCGGCCATTAAAAGGGTCAAAAAACTCACCACTGTCAGCCTTAGCGATAGCATTGATGGTTAAATCCCGGCGTAACAGGTCTTCTTCAAGGGTGACAAACGAGTTAAAGTCGACACTGAAGCCTTTGTATCCCTTACCACTTTTGCGCTCGGTACGCGCCAAGGCGTACTCATCCTTGGTTTGCGGATGTAAAAAGACCGGAAAATCAGCCCCTACTTTTAAAAAGCCCTCAGCTTCCATTTGCTCAATGGTTGAGCCGACAACCACATAATCAAGATCGTGTACCCCACGGCCCAGCAATTCATCCCGGACCGCGCCGCCTACGAGATAGATTTTCATTAATACGCCTTTTTCGGTGCGCACGGCGCACCCTACTGTAATACCAAATCAACTAATTAACGGGTCATTTTATTGACGCAATAATTTTGTTACGTCGAAATGAGGGCGTGTTCACCTTTCATTTAATCGTCTAAAAAATGAAAGGTAAACACCGAAAAAGGGCAACCCATGGATTGCCCTTTTGTCAGTTTACGCTTTGGTCATCGAATATGACTAACGCCAAGCTTTATCACGCCCTTCGCTTTGCTCAAACGCAACGATTTGCTCTATATAAGCCTCGCTCACGCCGATAAAGTCTTGTCCGGACAGTAAGCGTTGTTTAATCGAGCTATCAATATCAAATTCAACTGTCACATCAGCCATTGTCAACTTCTGACCCTGTAAGTCCACCGTCACGTCAACCGGATCACTCCCGGTGGCCTGTTGAAACAAGGATTCAATTTGCGCTTCGGTCAAACGAATCGGCAACATCTGATTGTTGATGCAGTTATTGAAAAAGATATCGGCAAAACTGCTGGCAATTATCACGTTGAAACCATATTGCTGTAACGCCCAAGGGGCGTGCTCGCGGCTAGAACCACAACCGAAGTTTTCCCGGGTCAACAATACTGTGGCCCCTTGATAGCGGTCCTCGTTCAATACGAAGTCCGGATTGGGTTTTTCATCGTCTAAATAACGCCAGTCAAAAAACAACGCCTCACCAAATCCTTCCCGGCTGACAGAGGTTAAAAACTGCTTTGGGATGATCTGATCGGTATCGACATTATTGATATCCAGTGGTGCCACTTTACCTTCGTGAAACATCTTTTGCTGTGCTGAACTCATGCTCAGTGCTCCTTTCGAATATCAAAAAAGTGACCGTGAATGGCGGCCAGTGCGGCCATCGCCGGGCTGACCAGGTGGGTCCTGCTCTCTTTGCCCTGACGCCCTTCAAAATTACGGTTACTGGTCGAAGCACACCGTTCTTTGGGCGCCAATCGATCGTCATTCATCGCCAGACACATCGAACATCCCGGCTCCCGCCATTCAAATCCGGCGTCTTTGAAAATGATATCCAAGCCCTCTTCTATGGCCTGTTCCCTCACTCTAACCGACCCCGGCACCACTAACGCTCTCATGCCTTCGGTAATTTTTCGACCGCCAATCTGTGCCGCTGCGCTTCTTAAATCTTCTATACGACTATTGGTGCAAGAACCGATGAAGACTGTATCGACTTTAATGTCGGTAATTTTTTGACCTACGCTCAACCCCATATAGGCGATGGCTTTGCGAATGGCATCGGCTTTGATCAGGTTGGGTTCCTGCTCCGGATCCGGCACTGCATCATCAATAGACAATACCTGCTCCGGACTTGTTCCCCAAGTCACCTGCGGTTTGATATCGGCAGCGTCCAGCTTGACAGTCAGGTCAAACTCGGCATCGTCATCAGAGAAAAAAGTTTGCCAATGTTGCTTGGCCGCTGCAAAATCATCCCCTTTGGGCGCAAATTCGCGACCCTTAATGTATTCGAAAGTCTTTTCATCCGGGGCAATAATGCCCGCTTTAGCCCCCAATTCAATACTCATATTACACAGCGTCATTCGCGCTTCCATCGACAGTGCCCGGATAGCTGTACCACAGAACTCCGCCACATAACCGGTACCACCTGCGGTACCCGTTACACCAATAATGGCCAGTGCGATATCTTTTGAGGTGATTTGGGAATGCACTTCGCCATTGATTTCAATCCTCAGGGTTTTCGACATTTTTTGCTGCAAGGTCTGGGTGGCCAGTACATGCTCGACTTCAGAGGTACCAATACCAAAGGCCAATGCACCAAAAGCACCATGGGTAGACGTATGGGAATCACCACAAACAATGGTGTGACCCGGCAACGTGATGCCCAGTTCAGGTCCCATAACATGCACCACGCCTTGATTGGGATGGTTCAAATCAAACAGGGTCACGCCAAATTCTTCACAGTTAGTGGATAACGCGTTTAATTGTTTTTGCGCCACAGGGCTGGCAGCCGCCATGGTTCGCGATTTGGTTGAAACATTGTGATCCATCGTCGCAAACGTTTTGTCCGCACGACGCACAATCCGGTTTTTATCTCTTAATCCCGCAAATGCCTGGGGAGACGTCACCTCGTGGACTAGATGTCTGTCTATGTAAAGCAAAGCGGTTTGTTCATTTATCTGGGTAATATGATGGGCTTCCCAGATTTTTTGATATAAAGTCTTGGCCATGTCGGTCAACTCCTATGCAATGAGGCCGGTAATGTAATCACCGACTTGTGAGGTTGAATAGCTTTCACCACCTTGGCTGATATCGCCTGTCACATAAGCTGCATCAATAGCTTGCTTGACCGCACTTTCGATAGCGTCGGCAGCGGCTGATTCATTAAGGCTGTAACGTAACATCAACGCAGCGCTGAGTATTTGAGCAATTGGATTGGCGATATTTTGTCCTGCGATATCCGGTGCACTGCCACCCGCCGGTTCATACAATCCAAAGTTGTCTTGGTTCATACTAGCCGAAGGCAATAGCCCCATAGAGCCTGTGATCATCGCACACTCATCAGACAGAATGTCACCAAACAGGTTATCACACAGCATCACATCAAACTGACCAGGGTCTTTAACCAGCTGCATTGCAGCGTTATCGACATACAAGTATTCCAGTTCAACCTCTGGATAATCCTCAGACACTTCAGTCACAACTTTACGCCACAAGATACTACTGTGCAGTACATTGGCTTTGTCAATTGAGGTGACTTTTTTACCGCGTTTCATTGCGCTTTCAAAAGCAATTTTGGCAATACGTTGAATTTCCATACGACTGTACTTTTGGGTATCCCAGGCAAACTCTTCAAGCCCTTCACCTCCGCTACCTTTTTCGCCAAAGTAAATACCGCCAGTCAATTCACGAATAACCACAATATCAAACCCCGCACCGGAAATATCTGCCCGCAAAGGAGAAGCGGCTGCCAAACTAGGCTCCAATTTGGCGGGACGCATATTACAGAACAAGTTAAAATGTTTTCGCAAAGGTAAAAGCGAGCCGCGCTCCGGCTGTTCATTTGGTGGCAGGTTAACCCATTTGGGTCCACCGACAGAGCCAAACAGAACCGCGTCACTGTCTTCACAAAGTTTTAACGTCGAATCCGGTAATGGCTGCCCATGATTATCAATGGCGATACCACCGATATCCCCATGCGTTGTTTTCAATTCAAAATTGTATTTCTTTTGTACTTTATCCAGTACTTTAATGGCCTGCGCCATAATCTCAGGTCCAATTCCATCACCTGGCAAAATCGCGACATTATAACTTTTCATAAATGTTTCTCATTTTCAAATTAATAGATTATTTAATTCTTCGGCCTAAATGCCACCAAGGTTTTCCTGTTTAATGTCTTCTATCTTTCTCGCCGTTTCACACAAGTTCAATACATGGACAAACGCCCTGACCGAGGATTCAACGATGTCGGTCGCCAAGCCGGCACCGTGAAACTTTCTTGAATTGTATTCGGCAACCACATTGACCTCACCCAAAGCATCGGCCCCAGAGCCTTTGGCATCCAAATGATACTCGGTAATCTTGATATCTTTGTCGGTTATTTTGTGTATTGCGTGGAAAGCGGCGTCCACAGCCCCATTGCCGGTAGCCGATTCAATCACTTGTTCACCATCAATTAGCAATGCAACAGTCGCGCTGGCAATCGAAGATGAATTGGAATGGATGTTGACAAAATCCACCTGATATTTGTGACCCGTTTGTTCATCCAACGTACTAAAGTGCAACAACGCCTCCAAATCATAATCTTGGACTTGACCTTTTTGATCGGCCAACTTCACGAAGGCGGCGTAAATGTTTTCTAGATCATATTCGTCCTCGCCGTAACCCAACGTCTCCAACCGGTTCTTGATAACATGCCGTCCAGAGCGGGAGGTCAAATTCAATTCTGTCTTGTGTTTGCCAATGCTGTCGGGTGACATGATTTCATAAGTATTGGATGCTTTTAACATACCGTCCTGGTGGATACCAGAACTGTGAGCAAAAGCGTTTTGGCCAACGATGGCTTTGTTGGCCTGGATCGGCATGTTACACACTTGACTGACTAAACGTGATGTACGATAAATCTCCTTGCAATTGAGTTGGGTATGTAGATTAAACAGGTCTTTGCGAGTGGCCAAAATCATCGCCACCTCTTCCATCGCACAATTACCGGCTCTTTCACCAATCCCGTTGATCGTACACTCGATTTGTCGTGCACCCTCGGCAACAGCAGCAATACTGTTCGCCACAGCCAACCCCAAATCATTGTGACCATGCACAGAGATCCTGGCCTTATCAATATTTGGCACGTTATCCATCAAATTCCGGACCAGTTTAGCATACTCCATGGGCGTGGTATAACCCACTGTATCCGGGATATTTATGGTGGTCGCACCGGCATCGATAACCCGCTCGATGATCCAGTTCAAATCTTCATAGGGCGTACGAGCGGCATCTTCACAAGAAAATTCGATATCGTCGGTATAACGACTGGCCAGTTTAATGGCTGCAACAGCCATATCGTTGGCTTTAGACAGCGACATTTTCAGTTTGTTTTGTAAATGAATCGGTGAGGTGGCAATGAAGATGTGGATACGGCGGTTTTCGGCATCTTTTAAGGCTTCTCCACAGGCTTCGATGTCTTTGGCAACTGCGCGGGCCAAACCACATATGACAGGGCCTTTCACTTCACGGGCGATTTGCGACACGGCGGCAAAATCACCAGGAGATGACACCGGGAATCCGACTTCCATTACGTCGACATTTAGACGGGCGATGGCGTGAGCGACCTGAACTTTTTCGGCTTGGCTCAAGCTTGCACTTAAGGCCTGATCTCCATCTCTTAACGTGGTATCAAAAATCCACACTCTATCGTTGTTGGCAACCATGATGTTTCTCTCTTTTTCAGTCAATTTTTTGTTGTAAAAGTCAAAACTGGGGCAGAAATCGCGAGGCCTAAAACGACAAACCCCGCGACGGCTGCGCGGGGTTTTGACAATGATTTCGTTTTTACCTAAATCATCTCAACCCGCGCTTCCTAAGGAGGAGCGCGAGGTTAAGACTCATTGTTAAGGTAATAATCTGTTTCATTGCGTTGTGTAAACTCTTTATAAAACGTGTAAAAAAATGCTTGATGGTCACAAACAACCCGATGGGGTGCGTCACCTGATGCTTAATAAATTAGCATTGAATTTTTTTGCGTGCAATGTTTAATTTGAAATAACTTAGTATATATTCTGTCGATTTGGTAGCCAATTGTAACGGCTTGTATCCCCCATTCAGATAACTGAATTTATATTCATTTTAAGCCAAATAGGGAATACCAATTTCGGGGGGTCTTAGTAAGGCAGATTGGTGTCGTTAATCATGATCAGATGTTCGCTTGTTGAATCTGGAAAAGCGTCGAAACGAATAAATCGGGCTTTGATGACACCAATGGCTGGATGTATCCAATATAAGCCGATATTGGTAAACGCAAATCCATTCTCGTCTGTATCGACATAGCTGTGCTCCAAGCGGTAGGCTTCAAAGGTGCCAAGCGGTGTCTCCACCACATCGATGTGATCGATAACAAGGGTTTCTTCGGCGTTGCGGATTTGATTGCCGTCGGCTGGGTTCATGGTGAGGTATTTGAGTTTTTGATAGCTAGCGCTGTTACTGTAGCCAATATACGGGTCGCCCGGTAATAGCAAAATCCCTTGCTCTGGTGAGGCCGAAGAATACATAATTCGTCGCTTTACTTCACTAAATACCCATGCAGTTGTGCTTGACTCATCTGACCAGCCTGCTGGAAACTGAATTATTTCTTCGTACTCATCCCGATTGATAGAAATAGGGCGTTCATCTTCGAAATTGTGCATGTCTGAAGTGATTTTCTTGGTCATCGACTCTATACCGCCGTCAAATGTGACCGGACTGACCGAAGTGGTAAACAGAACATCCTGAGAACCATTGAGTGTAAACGGTTCACTAAAAGCGTTACCAAAGTATCTATAGCGAATATCGTAGTTAATGGTATTGCCCGCAGCGTAGCGCACCAAGGTATTATTTTGCTCATTGATAACAAAATCGGCAACAACCGGCGTTGGGTCTGGCGTTGATGTGGGAGGCGTAGTCGGTGCCGGAGTAAGCTCTGGCGTTGGTGCGGTCGAACCACCACCGCAGCCGACCATGGATAAGGTTAAAAGGGAAATGACGGCGATTTTATATGGGCTTTTCCTGAACATGCTTTCCTCGTTACTATTTACTTCTAGATATTCCTACTTGAAAGCATAGAGTAACCATTGGGTGAACAAAGTTCGAATTATTTTTTGATTGTACTGGTAAATCGATGGCGATCAATTCAAATCGACACCGAAGCGTTTCAATAACTCCAGCGGCACAATTTCGAGTGCGCGTATATGAGTTTTGGTTAAATGCACTCGTGGGGCTTTGTCTTCTTCGTAGGCCTGCAACCAACGAGCGGCACACAAACACCAGCTGTCACCGGGTTTCAAACCACTGAAACCATATTCGGGCACCGGCGTAGACAGGTCGTTGCCTTTTGAACGGGAGAATTCGAGAAAAGCATTAGACGCTTCGATACACACGGTGTGCGAACCGACGTCTTGTGCGCAAGTATTGCATTTGCCGTCTCTGAAAAAACCGGTGACTGGTGTATCGCCACAGATCACCAGCGTTTCACCCAACACGTTGATTGATTTATCCATTTCCATTGTTTATTACCGCTTTTATATTTTGATTTTTTCAAACACTAGCATTTTGTTGGGGGGATGACAAATAGAGCACGCTTTTGGGACTGTCCGGTTTGAATTGTCGTGTGACTTTAATTTAATGATAATTTTACAAGTATTAACATATCAGTGCGCCGGGGTACTCGTCTTTGTCGCTCAAATTCAATATACTCAGGGCCTGTCGTTGATTTGCTATACCCAAGTGACCTCGAAATTCGAATTCCGCATTTCGAGGTCACTTGGGTATATATGCAAACGCTTCGTCTGAATAACAATTAACAAATTGGAAATATTACATGAGTGCACGCGGACAGTTTTCGTCAAGAATAGGATTTGTAATAGCAGCGGCAGGTTCTGCCGTTGGTTTGGGTAACATTTGGGGCTTCCCTACTCAGGTGGCCAGTAATGGGGGGGCAGCCTTTGTACTGGTTTATCTGGTATTGACTTTTTTACTGGCTTATCCGATTTTGATGGCTGAGCTAATTATCGGCCGTCACGCCCAATCAAACATGGTTGATGCGTTGCAAAAGATCTCCATCGACCCGATCCCAAAACTCATTGGACGGCTCACTGGCTACTGGGGTTTGGTTGTGGTCAGTTTGATTTTGAGTTTTTATGCCATCGTCGCCGGTTGGATGCTGGCCTACGGGTTACAGTCTGTCACCAATATGTTGGGCATGACCGCAGCGTCAACTTGGCTAACCACCGCCTCGATCCTCCGGGATATCATATTTTGCGTGATCTTTTTTGTTATGACGATTCTTATTGTCAGCAAAGGGGTCAGTAACGGTATCGAGAAATGGTCAACCCGGTTGATGCCGATGCTTATCGTGCTGATTCTGGCGTTAATCATTTATGTTTCGACCCTTGACGGTGCAGGCCAGGGCTGGGAAGTTTATTTGGTGCCCGATTTTTCGAAGATAACGGATCCGAACCTACTGATCAGTGCGCTTGGGCAAGCCTTCTTCTCATTGAGTCTGGGTGTCGGCACCATGTTGATTTACGGCTCTTATGTCAGCAAGAAAGAAAACATTGTCGTACTGGGCGCATCGGTTGCGCTGGTTGATATCGGTATTGCCATCATGGCGGGTATGTTAATCATTCCAGCAATGTACGTTGCCTTGAATAATGGCGTGACCATCTTCAACGAAGCGGGTGATTTAATTGCCGGACCACAATTGATATTCACCGTCATACCATCGTTGTTTGAATCAATGGGGACGATAGGCCCATTTATCGCCTTAGTATTTTTCTTGTTAATGGCCATTGCAGCGGTAACCTCTTCAATCTCGATGCTTGAAGTCCCGGTGGCCTATGCGGTTGAAAACTCTGAGGTCAGCCGTAGCAAAGCGTCTTGGCTGATTGGCGTTGGCATTTTGTTGATAAGCACCGTTATCATTTTCAATCAAGCTTTGTTGTTTGATTTAGTGGTGGCCATCACAACCCAATACAGCCAACCGCTGATTGGTTTGATGCTGAGTATCTTTGCAGGCTGGGTATGGCATAGACACACTATTTTGGAAGAGCTTAAAGATGGCTGCCCTGAAATGGAATCGTCGGTGTTCTGGAAGATCTGGCCGAGTTACGTGCGCTACGTATGCCCAATTATTTTGATAGTGATGTTCTATACTACGACTTTTGGATAAAACTATAATCACAATCCAAGCGGTAATCTTAGGGTTACCCTTGGTTTAATCACTTATTCACATCCATGTGATCGTGAAATACCGTACATCCTGTACATATGTCGCGGGAATATATTCATGGAG
>JABSOG010000274.1 GCA_013216025.1 Algicola sp.
CAATGCTGCACAATGCTCAAGATATTCGAGGCGCTCTTTTACCAGCGGGTCATTTTTATGACGAGTAATGGCGCGATATTTAACAAACAATTTTTCAAACATAGCCTGTGCCTCTTTGATTCTAATGACGTATTAGACAACTGAGGCGGAAGAAAGCACTACTTATGTGTTGTTAAATCATGTAAATGTATGGGGTTTCTGATGGTTAGCGCATGAAGTCAACATAATGAGAAGCAACACATATGAACTATTATGTGGTCGACCACATAATAAATCTACGACGACGTAGCAGCGTAATTTCAAATGATAAAAGAGCAAATCGAGATAAAAATCATCACCACCGACTTCCACATGTACTTGTTTACCAACAAAGGCAAAACCAGCACCAAGCTCTAATAAAAATTGACTAATGTGTTGAGTGAGCGCTTGTTCAAGATCTCGTTCACGCGCTTCATTACCTAAATTAAGAAAATCAAAAAGATAGGGATCTTTTAATGTTTGTTGCGCCAACTCTGATCGGGTATTGGGCAAAGTATTATCAAAATTGGTTACAGCTTTGCCTTGACGTGCAAGTAAATTGGATTCAATCTGATGGACAAGAACATTGCGTGACCAACCATATTCAATGGTTTTTTGAGCGTAAGCGATACGTTGCTGATTGTCTTTAACTTTACTCAACAGCACCAAATTGTGACCCCATGGAATTTGTCCAACAGCCTGTTGGACAATTGGATCATCAATAAAATCAGGCCATGTTTGCGCAAAAGAACGCATGTACATCAGATTTGCACGTGAGAATCCCTTTAACTCAGGAAAACTCTTTCTTAAATCAGCCGCAAGTCGATCAATCACTTTAGCACCCCAACCGAGTTCAGCTTGTTGTTGTAAAAAGCTGTTGCCGAGTTGCCAATAAAGTAATAATAATTCACGGTTAACCGCTAAAGCAGCTCTTTGCTGCGCCTGACCGATTTGCTTTTTTATTTGCCCTAGCCATTGACTGTAATCATTACTATCGAGTTCACTCACCTAAATCTCCACATCAATTAACTTGTGTTTTAAAGTTCAAAGAATGACTCTAAAACACAGTAAATAGTCATGGTCGATATAGTACACGTCTTATGTTTTCTGCGTCACCCGTATATTCATTTAGTTTTAAAGCCTGTAACTTGCAGCGCAGGGTGCCCATGAACATATGTTGATCGAAAACCCACGTTAGTGGTGCACGATGCCGTGCCCACCCCCATATCAAAGGTTATCATCACACAACCAAGGTTGCCGTGAACCACCGCTGTAAGCCATGGCCCAACCGGCGTCAAGCATATGCTGGCCATAAGACGTTTTATCAATCCACAGTTGGCCATTGATGCGCCCGGCATATTTGCTTTTGGCCAAATCAATATGGCTGACGGTCAATTTGCCGCCTTCGTCCATTAATTTGGCCAGAAATGCTTTGGCATAAGCAGTGGCGGCCTTGCCCTTGGCCACCTCGCATTCGGTGATGGCTACACCGCTTTTAACCCCCCGGCGAGACTCGGGGGTATCAATGTCGGCAATCCGTAGATTAACTTCTTTATAAAGCTTGGGATAAATCATTAATCGAACCTTGATGGTATCGCCATCGATGACTTTAACCAGATCTGCCTGATAGGTCGTCAGCCATGATGCCGCTTGTGCCGATGCCCCTTGTACCAATGCACAGCAGGCCATTAAAAATAGCGCCGACGGCGGTAAATGTTTTTTATAAGCGTTTTTATTTATCATTAAGTTGACCTTGTTTTTGTTGACTAGTTTGGTGAGTTGTTTCACGAGTTTGTTGTAATTGTTTAACCACCCGGTCTCGGGCCTGTGCCTGCAGTTGTGCTGCGGGCACATTGGTTGCCAGCGGCATATATAAATAGTGCTCAATTGCCTCACCTTCACCATGGGTCAACGCTAGGTCGACAAATCCGACTTTGTTGAGCACATGCAGTGAGCGGTCATTATGTTGCCATGCCGAGGTCAGCAAATATTGCAACCCCTGTTGAGCACAAAGCACTTTGGCCTGCGCTACCATCAATTGCGCTGCCAACTGACCAAAGCCCAAATTTTGATAATCAACGCCTATCCAAAACGAGAAGGTGGCGCTGCTTGTTGTATTGCCTAGTTTGCTTGGGTTGCCAGGTTTGTCTGGTTTTTCAGATTGGTCTCGATGAAAATCCAGCCCAACACAACCCACCAGGCCATAAACCTGATGGACTACGGCGTAACTGGCGCGCGAATCATGCTGCTGCCAACCCTCAATGGCCTCTTTTACCTGCTCTGGTGTCTCTAGCTGATAACTGCGGGCCAACTGGGCGATTTGCGGATCGCGATATTGCAAATAAAACTCTCCGGCATAATGCCCTGCAAGAGGTTGCAGTATCAGCTGCTGTTCCCGGTGTATTTTTGCTGCGTCATTGTCAAACCAAAACAGTTGCTCACAAGAGCGTTGCGCGGTTTTGATGTCATCTGCCAACTGCCGGGCCTGTTCGTCATCGGGGGTTAATTTCAATGCCAACTCAATCGACTGGTCAGCCAACTGGCTGTCTCCTGTCACATGGGCCACCAGCGCCAGATTGTGCCAAATGGCCGTGCTGTCACCATACCAATGCAAGCAGCTGACAAAACAGGCTTGCGCCAAAGCCCAGTGGCTTAAGTCAACCGCCAGTAAACCCAACCGAAAAGCAAATTCGCCTTGTTCGTTGCGTTCACCTATCGGCACGTAGTTTTGCCATACCTTCGACAACAGCTCACACCAGTCCAGCCGGGCTTCTATTTGTACGCCATGTTTTAGCAACAGCGGTAAAAACAGTGCCAGTACTTTAGGGTCGTAACGGCTTAAGCGTAAATAGGCTTGTTGCTGCGCTTCGGTTAATACTTCTTGCGCCCCGTGTAGGCTGCGTTTGATTTGAAAAAAGTCGTCGGGATCATAGTCGGACAACCACTGGTCACAAGCCTGCTGTGTCATCGCATAAGCCCTGTTTTCGCTTTCATCTGCGGGTAATATCGCCAGATTAAACAGCAAACCATCACTGCGTTGTTGCACGGTTCGAATCTGTCCATCTTGTGCCGCCAGCCAGTGGTTGCTGCAGGCAAAATTCACCGGCAATGAAAAGCTGCCATGGGCACGCAGCTCAGGCATCTGCATCTTGCGTACCGCCTGTTGGTCTTTTTGGCCAAAATCTGCCGACATTAACAGCAAACCTTGTGGGGCCAGTTGTTGTAACCGGGCTAAACACCTTAAAGCCCCCACCGGCAGCAACAGCGGCTGGCTGTCTAGTTGGCTTAAATCGCGCGCTAGCTGTTGTGCCAGAAAATCTCTCAATTGCGGCGGTTGAGTCTCTAGCCAATGGGCCAGTTCAGGCTGTTTTTGCCAGCGATAATACAGCGATAGGTCTTTAAACGGAGTATCTTCACTATTTTTGTCTGGTTGATTTTCAGCGCTGTTACCCAAGGCAATTTCTCCCTGATAAAGTTCGCCGTAGTGCAGGTAAACCAGTTCTTGTGGCAAGCTGTCAAACAGGTAGTTGGCCACCACCATTAGTGGATTGGTGCCGCCCAGCTCTTTTGACGTATCGGCATTGGCTGTATACAGGGCATCAAAACCCAGTACTTTGGCCCTGCCGCTTTCTAAATAGCTTTGCATATACGGATGTTCAGCGATAAATTGGCGGTTTTTGTCACTGATATCACTCACCAAATAACAAAAATCCAACTCCGCCAAACCGTATTGTTTAAACAATTGCTCAAGCTGCTGCAACATTTGAATGGCAAAACGACCCGATCCGGCCCCCAATTCAAGCAGTTTTATCGGCTGTTCTGGGTCTATGGCCCCATTGTGCAGGCCGTCGAGCAGGTAATTTACCACCAGTCTGGCCCAGGCATTCACCAGCGTCGGGGTATTGGTAATGTAATGAGGCACTTGGCCGTTTTGCCAGGCAGCCGGTCCTTGCGACATAAAGTAGTCGGTTTGTTTTTGCCACAAAGGCGAACGAGAAAATGGCACAAATGTCAGGCTGTCAGGGTTTATGCCCTCTAGCGGGCTGTCTTGCGGTGCCGACGACAACGGCGCAATTTGCCATTGTGTTTGTGTGTCTTGCGCCTGTTGATTTTGTTGAGTCACCACCGTCAACGGCGGTTTTTGTCTGGCAAAAGCAGCCAGCGCCTGTTTGGCATTATCGGGTTTACGCACGTTCTATCTCCTTTATCACAATACTGCGATGTTGCTTGGCATATTCGCGCCTAATACCTTCAATCAGCAAACCACGGCTAATGTCATTGCTGTTGTTTTCCATTGCCATTAGGGTGCAATAACGCAGCACATTGTTCATCGCACCGGCGGTTAAATCAAAACGCTGGGCGAAATCATCCAGATCGATGTCAGGGTCTAAAGACCAGCCACCGGCAAATAGGTTTTGCCATAATTTTGCCCGGTCTTTTGGCTCGGGCTCAGGAAAATGCACCACTGACTGAAAGCGGCGAACGAACGCCGGATCGAGGTTTTCTTTGAGGTTGGTGGCCAATATCACCAAAGTCGAGCAGCTTTCGAGCCGCTGTAATAAAAACGCCACCTGCTGGTTGGCACTGCGATCATTCGAATTGCTGACCGAGGTGCGCTGGTTAAACAGCGCATCGGCTTCATCAAAAAACAGCAGCCAATTTTGTCTTTCGGCTTCTTTAAAAACACTTTCGAGGTTTTTTTCGGTTTCGCCGATGTATTTAGAGATCAGTTGCGGCGGATCCACCCGATACACCGGCAACCCCACCGCTTTGCCAATCAGGCTGGCGGTGAGGGTTTTGCCGGTACCCGATGGGCCATAAAACAGGCAGCGGTAACCTTTGAAAAAATCTTGTGCCAGCAGTTTGTCTTGGCCTTGCGCCAAATGACTGTCGAGCCGACCGTTGCTTTTCATTTTGATCCAGCAGCGCAGCTCTTTGAGTTGCGCCCGGGTGCTGTCGGGCAACACCAAATCAGACCAATCTAACGAGGTGGTCAACAGTCGTGCCGGAAAATCTGCCCCCGGGTCGGCTGCGTTCTTACCACTTAAAATTTGCGCTAATGCGCTTTCGCTTAAGCGTAATTTTTGGTGGGTTCTTGGCACATTTTTATCGTCTTGACCCATCAATATATCTTGTGTCAGCAGCGGGCTGCTATTGTCAAACAACGAATGCAGGTTTAACTGCTCATGCAAATCGCCACCCGCCAACACAAACAACGCCGTGCGCATGTCGGGGATAAAACCGGTAAAACTGCCCAGATGATAACCGCCAAACTCAGAGAATCCCCGCTCGGTATGGCTATTTTTGACCAAAAAGCCATCAAAGACCTGCGGTTTAAGATCGGGTGCCAGTGCCATCAACACGATTTTGCGTTGGGTTTCATCCAGCGCGTGTTTTTTTATAAAGTCAGGATAATAACCGCTTTGTTGATCATTGAGTTGGGGGGCCACGGGTGGCGCTTCTGGGCCTATTTTCGGCTCTATAAACTGATTCACCCGGTGCTCAATACAGGCTTCGAGCCAGCCGAGATCTTGTTCCAGCAATAAATCTTTGTTCATATTAGTATTCACTTTTATGCAGAGTCGGCAAAACGGCCAAAGCGTATTGCCCAGTGCTTTTGTTGTATAGTTTGTTGTATAGATTGTTGTATAGATTGTTGTGGTTCAGGGTATTGGATTATTTGGTAGTCGAGGTCCACCTCCTGATGCAGATAAATATCTAATACTGCCACTGGGGCGCTGCGCACAAATTCCGCTGAGCAGACATAATAATCTTGGTGGTTATTGCCATCAAACAAGCGGTAACGCCCGGCCTGCAACGCGGTTAAATCAATATGATGATGTAACTCGTGCAACACCATCCTCTGTGCCAGTGACACTTCATTACCATTGGCATCCCACAGCCGGGGTGGCTGTTGTGATACCTCTTTTACTATTATGGTGTTCCATGCCAAAGGCAAACGCAGTTGTGTGCCAATGCCCGATGGCTGATTCAACGCCGCACTGCGCTCGGTGGTGCCATCGAGGTTGTCTACAACGTAAACAAAGCTGCCCGGCGTCTCGACCGGTAAATTCGACTCGCGATAAAAGTGGGGGTGATCACTAAACAAGGCAAAACTGAGTGTCAGTTGCTGCCCGGTTAACTGTTTTTGTAACCGGTAAGGCGGCGTCACACTAGCAACAGGCCCGGCAACGGTAAATGCCTGGCGATTTTGTCTGAAAACCCAGCCCAGTTTATCCAATACCTCACGACAGGTTTGGGTCGGTTGCAATCGAAACTGCGGTTGGTCGATTTTGCCATGGTGCAGTTCGACACAAAAAAACGGTTCAAAACGTCTTGTTGCCATCAGTCTTGCACTCCTTTGACTAGGTTTTGTACACTCAGGGTTTTCACGGTCGATTTAACAATACGTTTATCGGTATCTTGAATTCTCAACATTCGCAACCGATACACCACCGAGGGTAAATAGCGTAAACCGACCATGCCCCAAATATTGTTCTGCTGCTCTAATGGCAAGGTATTGAGTTCCATCACCAGTTGCATATTTGTCTGCTCGTTTTCGCCTTGCAACACCTGCTGAGGATTGGCCTGAAAACATTGAATAATATAAGAAATATGCCGCAGGCTTTCTTCGTAATTACTGAAATGGGCGGTCAGCATCAGCAACAGATTCAAGTCAACCGGGCGGTGAACAAAGCTGATTTGATCAGGCGCAGCACAGCCGACAGGTTCAAGCTGTGGCATCGCTCTGGCGCTGAAGGTGCGCTCTTGCTCAATATTGAGCAGGCTCAACCCCACCGATTCCATCGGAATTTGGGTATTGCCTGCATCATCGACAAAGGTGGTCAACACCACTTTCTTTTCGCCAAGTGAGTTGGGCAGTAACTGGCTGATATAATCTTCAGCCACTTGTGCAATGGTTTTTAATGCTTTATCTATCATAGGGTTTCCAGTCAATCACCAGGGTTTTCGCCATCCACGGCAAGTGAATACTGCTCAGGCCCCAAGGCAGGGTTTTGAGTAATTCATCTTGTGCAGCAGGTTCGGGTTGTAGTTGCCAGTCTTTTTGCCGTTCGGTCAATTGTCCCTGACGATGTAAATATTGGCTAAGTAGTTCAGCCGGTGTTTTTGCTGACATGCCAGGCCAGTGCTGTATCAACGCACCGCGCAGTTTTTGACACTCTTGGTCTTCGTGTTCGCTGATTTCAACATCGCTCAGCGGCAAACTGCTGGCCGATACACCGCACAGCAGATTTAACAATACCGGTGCATGGCTGCTATTAGCCAACTGACCAAACACCAGATAATGCAGTATCTGAACAGCACGTCTTGCGGTTGTTTGATTGTTAAACGCCACTCCATCAAGGTATTGCAGTTGATCAAAAAAGCGGTATAAAAATGGTCCGAACAACACTATTCCCACGCCAGTCAGTTGATGTACTGGGTTCAATTGTGCTTTCTCAGGCTTTTCTTTTGCAGGTATTGCCAACGAGGGGTCAGTCGTTTGACTGTTCATTGTCTGCTGGTCGATAGTCTGCTGGTCGATAGTTTTCTCAAAAGTCTGCTCCAACCGGCTGATGCCTTGATGCAGACCCGCAAGGATGCTTTTCAGCTGACGGCGTTGTTTGGCCTGACCTTGTAAACGGTTAACCAGCTGCTCGACCTCTTGCTTCCAAACCTTTTGGTTATCAGTGGGGTTATCACCCCCGACAGGATTGGGTTCAAGCCGCTTGACCGCCAACTGTAATAAGCCAATCAACGAATCAATCGTGCGCTCGCAGGCAGTCAATCGAAGCTTTGCGGTCTGGTTTAATCCCGTACCTGAGCCCAATGTGGCAAAAGCATTTTCAATGGTTAACCCCTTCAACTGGCTTGTCAGGCTTTGCAGTACCCACTGACCGTGGTCTAACAGAGCCTGATATTGCTTGTTGATAATGACCAATGGCACCGACCAGCGGTGATCCATCGCCGCTTTGTCAAACACCAGGCCTGACATCGGCTCTGGTTTAGCCGGGTCGCCAAACCAGTGCTGTTGGCCGGCTTGTAAAATCGCTTTGCCAAGTTGTTGCAGTACCGCGCCCATTGTTTGGGGGGTATCAGCCTCACCGGGGTTAAGCAGTGTTTGCATGTCATGGTGTAAAACACTCAGCTGTTTTGCCAAATCATGCCAGTGTTGATGAATATCACCCAGTCGTTGAATCAACGGCTGTAGTTGACGTTCAGTTTGCATGGTCTCAGGTTTGGCGGCTGCCTCAGCCACTGGTGCTGGTTCAGACCTTAATTCTGGCACCAGTTCTATTGGGGAAACCGGTTGGGTATTGGCACACAACTGACTGATATTGCGATGCAATTCCAGTAAAATTTTGGTTAAAGCGGCACGTTGTTTTGCCTGACCTTGCATTGTGCTGAACAATTGCTCTGTTTGCTTTATCCAACCGTTATCACTGAGCGGCTGGCCAGCCATATTGGCGACTTTAGTTGGCCTTACCTCGAACCGCTCAGCCGCCAACGCAAATAACTGCGCCAAATGGCTGACCCGCTCAAAACACGTTTTTATCTGCTGATGAGCGCAACCTTTGGCTAAACCCTCCAGCATTGAGCTGATACTGTGCAACAGTGGATCTGTATAGCGCGACATCTGTAAAAAACAGTCAATCCATGGTTGTGTATGCATTGCAGACGGGTCAACTTGCCCACTGATGGGGTCAATCCAGTTGGCCGGTTTTGGCTGATTAATGTGTTGCTGTATCGATTGCCAAAGGGATTTAATCTGAGTCATTTGTTCACTAAACCGCTCACCTGAGTCGTCTACCAGCAAGGGTTTAAGATGCTGTTGTAAGTGATCCAGATATTCAGCCAGGGTTTGCCAATATTGGTGGATATAGGCAATCAACCCATACAGCGCTGAGCTTTGCGCAGCTGACGCTGTAGTTTCAGGTATTGTGGCTGATGGTATGACTGGTGTAGTCGGTGGCCCCGCTCTTTGTTCGGCACCTTCAATCAGTATCTGACACAGATATTCAAGTGCCTGAACTTCATTGTCAAAGGCCGATTCTACCTTGAGTACACTCAACTTTTGTTCTAGCAGCGCGACCTCGCAAGCAAAAACAACCGCCAATATTTGCAATAACTGTGGCTTTGTCAGGCGCTTCACCAGTTGTTGGCGATAGCTGTCTCGGGTCAGTTTTAGTTTTATGGTGCGTTGCAACTCAATGGTGGCATGACTGCCAAGCCCAGCCAGCCAATTAGCAATGGTTTTTGGGTCTGACTGGCGATGCTCACCAAACCCTGATAGCTCATCATCCAGCAACCACAGCAATGATGACGGCAAACCAGAATTAGCCTGTGTGGAACGCGCTTCATCAACCCGGGTTTGATTGGTTGGGGCATCTGTGGGCAAGGCTATGCCCTGTTGCTTATTTTGCGGGGCCAGTGTCTGCGTATGTTTGGCTAGATACTGACGTACCCCGGTTAATATGCCCCGGCAGATCCGAA
>JABSOG010000275.1 GCA_013216025.1 Algicola sp.
GCGCGTGTTGAGGTCGTCGGTGATCGCCTTTTGCAGTTTAGCCACCGACTTTTGCCAGCGGTAAGACAGTAACAACCAACCGGCTGGCTGCCCTCTGACAATCACCGGCGCACTGAACCACTGAGCATAACCGGGTTCAAGATTAAACAGTTTAAGATAAGGGTCTTTGCCAGGTGCGCTGTAGGTGGGATGAGACAATAGCTGGGGCAGCAACGGATGATCGTCGAGCTTGTTGCCGAGCAGGTCTTCAGAATTGAGCCGCACTTTGGCGTGATTGATGGTGCTGATGGCAAAGACCGTTTGGCGGGCGTCGAGCAAAACTAGATAATTTAGCTCAGGATAAACACTGGCGAGGCGGTTTAATTGACTGTTTAGACCCAGGCTAACTCCTCGGTCGAGGGCCTTTCTTAGTGCCGGGTCGGTGGCAATGACCTTGGCGGTATTGACCAAATGGTCGAGTTCGCTATTGAGCTGATATTTAACAAAATTGAGGCTATTTAACTGTGCATTGTTGGTGTATAAAAGCACCTGTTCTTTCATCAATCGATAAGTATATATGCCCGCAATGATCAGCGGTGGCAGCACCGCAAGTAAGGTAAACAGCACTAATTTTTGCCCTAGTTTAAGCGGCAAATTACTCAACATAAACCACACCTTTTAAAGTGTCGGGAATGGTGATATTCAACGCCTTGGCGCGTTTGGCGTTAATCAGGATGGTTGGCGGATTTTGATATTTAGATTGTAGTTTTGACGGGGCACTTTGGCCTGACAAAATCTGGGCCGCCATGTTACCCGACATTTTGCCTAGAATGAAAAAGTCGGCCACAGGGCCAAATGTAGCGCCTTGCACAATACCCTGTTTATTAGAGCTTAAAATGGGGATGTTGTATTGCTTTGATACATCAATTAGCGCTTTTTCGCCGCCACTTTGCATGAGAGTGTCGGTGGTGGTGACAAAGACATTGGCTTTACCCACCAAGGCTTGGGCCATTTGAGTGACCTGCTGGATATTTTGCGGTTGGCGAATCAACACCTCAATGCCCTGACGCCTTAACAGCCGGGCCAGATTGATGGTTTGCATTTTTGAATTGGGCTCGCCCTTGCGGTGAAAAATGGCCACCGTTTTTGTCTTGGGCACCAAGGTACTCAGCAACTGAATATAATGGCGCAACGGCACAAAATTACTGGTGCCGACCAAATTATTACCCGAATAATCAAACGACTCGATAAGCCCGGCATCGGCCGGATAGGTGACAATAGAAAAAACGATGGGGATAGCACTGTCGAGTGCCCGCTTGATAATAATGGTGCCCGGGGTGGTTAGACTGTACACCAAATCGAGTTTGGCATTTTTGAATTCTTCGGCTATTTTGGTCTGCTTATCGGCATTGGCATGGGCGTTACGCAACAAATACTCAACGTTGATGCCTTCTTTGAATCCGTGCTCAGCTAGCGCCTGTTTAAAACCACTGACACTGTCGGGGTAATCAGACCATACCGACAGCCCGATTTTATAGTCTTTGGCTAACACTGGCTGAACAACGCTCAGCAATAAACTACACAATAATATTAATCTATTCATAACCCATTCCAATTACCAAGCTTTTTTATATTGTAGACCAATCGCTAAATTGTTGACGTCGGAACGTCGATACTGATTGAGCCGAAATTCACTGATAAAATACAGACTATCGACCAATCTAACCCCCAACTGCATCTCGGCAACGATGGGATTCTTGGGCATCCCTGAAGGCAAGTTTTGGTTAAAAGTATGATCGAGAAATGCCGCAAGATACAAGCGGTTACTGATGGACGGAAACTTCATCATCAACACATGTTCCATCTGCCATACAGTGGCATCTTCGTGGTCAAACTGAATTGCGTGCAGGTTGATAGAATAAGATAAGTTCAGCGACTTAAAAAATGGCGCTAGCGCTGGGGTATTGTTAAGGCGCCAGCGCACACCAAGGCGATGGCGGTTATTCTTGCTACCGCTGCGAAAATTCATCTGCAAGGTCAAATCAAATGGCGAATCGTCTGCCACCTGCCAGCGCAGATTTTGCTCAGTATAATAAAGCAATGAATCACTTAAATAGTCATCGCCGGTGGTGCTATAAACATTGGTTAAACTGAAATAAGAAAAGCGTTTGGGTAGTTTTTTGGCAATATTGAGGGTAAAGGCACTGTCGGTATCGACATCGCTTAAATAAGGATAAAAATTAAAATCGAAAAAGCCGCCGCCAGCCCGGGCGTTGCTACTGCCAAGCAAAGACAAGAAGACCATAGAAACAGAACATAACCACTTGAAAGATAGGGTTTTAATCGACATTGTAAACCTCTGTAAATTGACGCTCTATCTATACTTTAGACGTCACCTACGGTAAATCAATGTCTTTGTATTGTTGATTATTTATTTAACACAATGCGGCTGACAAACCCTTTGGTGTGGGTCACAGTAGTGGTAATACCGTTGGCATTTTGTATAAATGTGGTTGTTTTGCCTTTGGCGTCTTTAACCAGCGTCGTTTCGCCCTGATAGCGATAACTGTGTTTGAGATTGCCTATTTTGACCGTAGAGGCCCTGTTGTCTTTATTAAACCTGAACATTGCTGCCCGTTGGCCTGAGGGGTCGACCACTTTGTGCAACAACCCATTGCCGTGGTACTGGTAATGCCAACTGAAACCGCCTAAATCATCCACCGTATCGAGCAAACCCTGCTGCGAATAATGATAAGTGACAGAACGATTATTGTTGTCGGTGACAAGAGTAATACGACCTTTTTGGTCGCGTTTGATGTGAATAGATTGACCATGATTGCCTGACACCTTGCTCAGGCGATGGTTGTCGTAGCTTAACTCAATGTGGTTACTGTACTGGTCTAATACACTGACCAGCAGATACTTATCGCCAAACTTTTTAAACTGCTTTTGCTTACCGTCAAGGTAGTCTAATTGCATTACGCCATGGGCATTTAAAGTTACTGAGCTAATATCGCCATTCTCAAAAGGGTCGACCGAAAAACCCACGTTGGCAGGCTTGAGACGATGCACTGTGGCACAGCCATCACGATACTCCAAAGCGCCTTTCTTCGAGGGCACAATAGACTCGCTCAACGACAACTGCCAGCCCAGCCCAAAATCGCTGCTGTTGCCAAGACTTGAATCATAAACCCGCGACATCAAAATAGGAAAATTGCCTCCAGTGACCAGGTCTCGGTGGATAAACGTCACATTACCCTTGCCGACATTCACGTAACCTTTTTGCGTGCCATTAAATACCGACTGCTCGTTGGTAATAAAAGTATCGATAGTGTTGTTAGAGTGGTTAAAAGAAGCGTAGGCCGAAAAAACCGATGCAAAAAAGCAGCAGGTAACAAGAACACACAAAAGTGATTTAACAGACAGAGGTTTAGTCATGATTCAATTCTTATTGTTGGACAATTGTTGTTATTATATTGACGACGATAGTTATAGTGCCGACACCCAATTTTGTCAAATCAAAAGACAGAATTAATAAAGATCACCGAATTTGTCGGCAGGTAGAACGCATCATAGCGGTTCAATGGTTTTCTGAGCGGCTGATTTTGGCTCATTACCTCTATGGCAGTCTCTATTAGTCCCTTAACCTCTATGTTGTCATATTTTTTTTGGGTAATCCTTCATCAAGTCGTGATATTTAGGGAATTTTAAACTCAGCCAAAAAGCCCTTTGATGAAGAGAAAATTGATAAATCCCCGGCTGCCCGGCAAAATGAGAAGATTGATAAACCTGACTGGCCATTGCCGTGATGTCTTTGTCTATCACATCGTCGACAACTGGCCTGCGTTCACACTCGCTGCCAGTAGACACTTCATGAAAGCGGTAGCCATCAAAGCAGCCATCTTGCTGACATAACAGAATATAATTGTCGCTGGGCGGCATACATGAAGTTGCCTGCACCAGCCCCGGACAAGCCAAAAACCACAACAACAAACCAGCATATAAAACCTTCATACTTCATCCTTATTACTCGTGCAGCAAACTACAATCATGATCAAAACTATCACATCACCAAAATGTCAGCAAACAATCGGGGGGCAAAGGCGGGAAGCTTGTCTTTGGATTCTTGTAGGGGGTAGATTTACCTTCAGAACGAAGGCCGGGTAACGCAGTTAACTATTGTAAAAGCAAAAGAACGGTAACCATAGGGTACCGTTCAATTTCTGCTGGTAGGCGTGTTTTATTCGTCTTCGTGTTGGTCTTCCAACTGCGCTTTTAACTTAAGGATGACTGGCAAGTCAAGGCCGGTGATACGGGCGACAAATCTTGGATCTGCACCTTCTTTGAGCGCGTTAATTGCGATTTCTTCGAAGACTTTTTTGCTAGTTTGCGCTAGCCCTTCTTCTCTGCCCCAGGCTCGTAATTTATATGCTGCCGTCATAATTGTCATTTCTGCATCAGTTTTCTTCTGTGCTTCTACTTCTTCCCATATTTCTCTTTCACGTAACCTTCCTGCTACAGAATTAGTTGCAGCATCCCCTGGTTGGTTCATATGTTCTTTGCCCTTGATTAGCATTTCAGTTCTATCAATATCACCAACGTACTGTGTGTAATATAAAACTAGGAGCCTGTCCGAGAATAGAACTCGCTCTGAGGGAAAGCTGGTTTGAGTCAGTTTTCGCGGTTTTTTCAGGCGAATAGTTTTACTATTCAACTGGAAAAAGTGCGGAAAATGGCCAAATCCAGATTTTCCTCAGTCGAGCTTCCATTCTCGGACAGGCTCCTAGCATCACCGCTTGGCTCAAACTAACGCCATCTGAATTAACAGCGAGCCATCGAAGGTAAGGCGTAACATTACTATTTGAACCGTATCTCTTAAACCCTGTCATCATGCTCAATAACTGTTGCTTTAATAATTCGTCATCCTTGACTTGATTAACCTCTTTTAGTGATGATTCAATTTGTCGATCCATAATGCGCAGAGGATAATTAATACAACCTATAAGATCCAGAATGCAGATATACGGTGTTTTTCTAGCATTGCAAAAACCCAGCACGTAAATAAGCGCCATTTTGTCCTCTACCTGTTGCCGCGTGTATTTCTTGAACATTTTATACACTAGATTAAACAGATACTGATACGCCCAGAATGACGAAAGCACTTTCGGTGTTGATTGATGCTTGACCAGCAAGATAACCTTTACCATCCCCGAGTCCCTATCATTCTCTAGATAGTGACCGTCAAACACCAAATCATTGAAGGACTTCTGTAAAGACTCATCAACATGGCTGCCGTCTTCGAGCTTAAAACTGTTTATGTCGATTTCATTCAGTAATCGGCTAGGCAGATAATGTTCAAAAAACTGTTTTGCGGTTGGCGCGTGCTGCATTGAGGTGCGAAAAGATGGGTCATGCGGATTGGTTATATTTGTCACTTGCGCGTTCCTTGTATAAGAGAATAGATCACAAAACTTTCAAAGCTTTGCCTGTCATAAAGAATATAACGGAAATAATTATACAAACGAAGTACCATAACAGGACCACCTTGGAAAATATACTGCCTTGCATGGTAAATGTAACGAAGGTGAATGCTAGTGGGTGGTATTGGTTGCTTCTTTCTAACTGAAATTGATTTTTATTCCTATAAAGATGTAGGAGTTGTGGTTTTTGTAGAGTGTAGAGCTACCTTCAGAGCGGTGGCTGGGTAACGTGATTGTTACTGTAAAAGCAAAAGAACGGTAGCCATATGGTACCGTTCAATTATTGCAGGTGGGCGTGTTTTATTCATCTCGGTGTTGGTCTTCCAACTGCGTTTTTAACTTAAGAATGACCGACATGTCAAGTCCGGGGATGCGGGCGACAAATCTTGGATCGGCACCTTCATTGAGCGCGTTAATTGCGATTTCTTCGCTGTTTTCTTCACGACCTTGCTCAAGGCCTTTCTTAAGCCCTTGCTCAAGCCCTTGCTCAAGGCCTTTCTCAAGGCCTTCCTCTTCGCCCCAAGCGCGTAATTTTTCTGCTGCTGTCATAAATTCACCTCTCACCGGTTTTGGAAATAGCCGACCGACCTTTATTAATTGTTTAACGTCTTTAACATTACCAGCTTCTAAGACGTAATTGAATGTCATTTTAAAAAAGTCTGGTGTTAAAGGCTGATGCAAGTCCACTGAATGTATATAGTCTGCGAGCCAGCGAAGGTAGTAAATTATATCTCTGTCTCTAATGTGCTTGAGCGCCCCTGTCATTATACCTAATAACTGCTGTTTTTTTAACTCATCATCGGTTTCTTTATTGACGTCTACTAACTGTAATTCTTTTGTGAAAATGTCTTCCATAATGTTCAAGGGGTCGTCAAAGCAATCGGCTAATAGGAGAGGGTATTGCGTTTGCTTGCCATGATAGAAAACCAATGGATGAACAGCGGGTAATTTGTCTTTAGCTTGCTTTTTATTTCGTTCTTTCAACACTTTGTACAGCATATTAAACATATAATGAAAGACTCTAAATGGCATAAGTTTATCGGGAGTTGACTGATGTTCAATAAGCAGAATCACTTTAGCATCGCTGCTTTTACCTACACCTTGTTTATAGGGGCAACTAAATACCAAATCGCTGAAAGTTTCCTGTAAATCCACATCAATATAGGTGCTGTCTTTGAGTTCAAAAGCGTTAGTATCTAGCGAATTTAGCAAGGGCGCAGGCAGATGTTGCTCGAAAAACTGCTTGGCAATTGAAGCATGCTGCATCGAAGAGCGGAAGAAGTTGTCATGTGGATTCGATGTCATGGCCATCTGGCAACCCCTTATAGGTTTGGTGAGTACTGTTGTAATATACAGTGCAAATAATAGCCTGTTAGTAGAAGAGTTGCAATTGAAAACGAACAAAAAACACACTATTCAATGTGACGGATCTTAATTGTCGTACACAGCCAAGTGGCAATAGTTGAATTAACCCTCAGAAAAATCACAACGCACCCATAGCAGGGTGTGCTGTGCACACCACACCAACGTGAAACCTCAAACTCTGACATGCACAGCAGCATTCACCAAAACTCCCATACATGCTATCTTAGCGCCATAACTTACACCGGACACAACAACGAAAAACCAATAAGGCAAAACAGTGATAGACGTTGCGGCAGCAATAATAGAACACCAAGGCAAAGTACTGGTGGCCAGACGCAAACCCGGCAGTCACAACGGCGGTTTGTGGGAATTTCCCGGCGGCAAAATAGAACCCGGTGAAACCGCGCGACAATGTCTGATGCGCGAACTCGAAGAAGAACTTGGCATACAAAGCCAAATCGGCGAAGCCGTGGGCGAAAATATCCATTATCCTGAAGGTAAGAGTGAAGGAAAGAGTGACGGAAAATCCATCCGACTGCTGGCCTACAAAGTCCGGCACACCGGCGGCGAAATACAACTGCACGACCACGACCAAATACAATGGTTGACGCCCGACCAATTGCACACGCTCAACTGGTTGCCTGCCGATATACCACTGGTGGCGTGTTATAAAGCGCAATGGACAACAAGCAACTACTACCTCAACAACGCGAAAAGCTACGCTGCCGAAAGCCAAGGTTTTGCCGTTGACAACATCCACGCACCCTTTATAAACAAACTCCAACCCGGCGCGCACATTCTCGATTTGGGCTGTGGCAGTGGCCGCGACAGCAAAGCCTTCATCGACGCCGGATTTAAAATCACCGCAATAGATAACTGCGAACCCTTGGCCAAACTTGCCGCGCAACACATAGGGCAAGCTGTTCACCAACTATCGTTTTTAGAACTCGACTTCGACCGCGAATTTGACGGCATATGGGCCTGCGCCAGCCTGCTGCATTGCCCCAAGTCGCAAATGCCGCACGTACTGGCCAGAGTAATGAAAGCCCTGAAACCCGGAGGCATCGCTTTTGTATCCTTCAAATGGGGCGACTTGGAGACCACCGACGACAAAGGCCGGTTCTTCAACAACTACACCAAAACCAGCCTGCAAGCCTTGTTGCAACAAAATGATCAGGTTTACGTTCACAGAATATGGAGCGAAACCACGCCATTGCGAGACAGTGAACAGCGGTGGGTTAGTGCGTTCGTGGGGCGGTGAATATTAAAACGGCATGATCACGACCAAATACAATGGCTGACGCCGGGCCAACTGCCCACGCTTGATTGATCACCTGCTGATATTCCTAGCACATGTGCCAACACTTGCCAGAGACCGTGACCGGTAGGAGTTGCGTCCCGCTACGATAAATGGCGAAGCCATTTCAAAGAAAGTTGGATTAGCCTGACAAACAACGCATTGCTGATTTGTTTTACTAGAATGCAAAACACCCGTATTATTCCAAATGAAAATCCCAACCCCTCTCAATCTTTATTACTCAACCCACCACCTATATTGATCCCAAAACAATCAATATTCAGCCAATTTGCAATAGTTCGCTCACAAATTATACACATTTGTTCCCTAATTCCAGTTTGTGGTAAAAACTTACGTTTTACACTAGATTTGGACACAAAGATTCATTAAGGTGTTCTGGTACTATTTTAGTTGTAGAGTTTTGGGGATTGTTGAGTGACACCTGATGAGTTAAAAAAAGCAGTACTTGGTGTAAAGCGGTGGTCGCGTGGTGATCAAAGAGCACCAAATAAACCCTTGATGATGGTTTATGCACTGGCCCGCTATATTCAGGGGCACGATCAAATGTTTAGCTATGAACATGAAGTGGAACAAGACGTCACTGCCCTCCTTAAACGATTTGGCCCCTCACGCAAAGCTTACCAAGCCCGCTACCCATTCTGGCGGTTGTTGAATGACGGTATTTGGCGCTTGGATAATGCCCAATCCTTTATGCCTTACAAAGATAATGCCGATCCGCCAAAGTCACTATTGATTGCCAATGATGTCACAGGTGGGTTTAGTGACGAGGCCTACAAATTAATAATCAAAGATACGGCCTTTGCCATCGAGTTACTCGAAAGCATATTGGTTGAAAGTTTCCCAGACAGTATTATTCCCGAGATTACAGCGCACTTGGGGCTGGAGTTTACGTACAAGCATTTACAAAAACGTGATCCTAAATTTAGAAGAGAAGTTTTAAGGGCTTACAACTATAAATGTGCAGTTTGTGGTTTTGACATGCGGATGGATGATATGGCGGTTGGACTTGAAGCAGCCCATATAAAATGGAAACAGTTCAATGGTCCTTGCGATGTGCAAAATGGGTTAAGTTTATGCTCACTCCATCATAAAATGTTTGATAAAGGGGCATTTGGCATAACCGATGATTTTAAAATCAGGATATCACCTGCTGTCAATGGTGGTGATTGGGTTAAAAAGCTGTTATTTGACTATGAAGGGTCAATGATAGTGTTACCACGAGAAAAGCAGGTGCAACCCTCTGCAAGCTTTCTTGATTGGCACCATAGCGAAGTGGTTCTTAGTGCCTGCACTAGCCATTTATGAAATGAACATGGGAAAATAATGACAAATACCATGCGTTTTAAAC
>JABSOG010000276.1 GCA_013216025.1 Algicola sp.
GTCACTGTTAGTGGCGTAAATCTTGTTGCTGTCACCCTTAATGGATACTGGCTGGAAACTTTCGTTTTCAATCTTCAAATCGGCAGTGCCGAGCCACTTTTCATTTTCATATAGAAAAGTTTTATAGTTGTTTTTATCATCAATTCCGCTGACGAAACGCACATTTTGGCTGTGGTCAAGCAAAAACCTGGCGCGTTTTACTGGCGATTCAAGCACTTTAACCAATCGCTCTTTTACCGTATTAACCAGATACACACTGGGTTTGTATTTATCGCTTTCGCTCATCTGCGTGCCCATCACTAGAATATTGCGAGCATCTTCAACTAATGGGTCAAGCAACTCGCCCCACATGGGCTTCGCCCTATTTTTACCTATACTTTTATAACCAAAAGCATATTTTTCTCTGCTGCCATCAACATTCACAGCATAATATTCGCCATAATTAACCGGCAGCTCCCGCCAGCTTTCAAGATACTCTTTTTGAGCAATGATGCGCTTTTCGCTGATCCAGTGATACTCACCGGGCTGGGCAAATCCTTTGAAATTCATCGAATGCAATGGTTTGAGGGTTTTGAGGTCGAACAGCATGATCACCTTTTTACCTTCAAGGCGAGTAACAGCCGACAAATAATCGCCTGTGGGTGAGATTTTAACCTCACTCCATTTGTCATCTTTGGCGTAGTTTTTAATGTCGTCGGGGACTTTTTCCGGGGACTCAGCAAAAGTACTGAAGCTCAAAATCAGGGTCAAAATGCACAGTAAACGCATAAATTCATATCCTTATTATGGCGAATCAAGCACCTACCTGACTCACGAATTTTGATTTTAGTCTACATCATATGCTTGATTTGTCTATGGTACAGCGGCTTAATCCATGTATCATTTTGTACACGCTTTCATTCAAAACCCTTATTGGCAGACCCGTTTTCTATTCACAGGAATAGCATAATGAGTTTGGTTTGAACAGCACCAACAACATCTGTTTGACGGGCGCGTCAATTCGCAATATTACCTCAGCACGTTGGTTTGTTGTACTTCTTGGGGACCCTTTCCCCAGAACAGTCAATTTCTTTAATCAAATTTCGATTAACATCTCCAATTGACTTTTGACGCTCCAATAACCTGTCCATAACGGTGTAAAAAGTTGCACCTTAGTTTTCCATTTTAACGTTCGTAAATGCCCATGCTTCACAACTTCCATGACGTAAGGTCCATTTACTACTTTGACACATTCCTCCACCATCGGCTTTTCAGCCTTTGATACTGTGGTGTCTACAGATTGTTTTATTCCTGCCGAAGCAGTTGTACGAGATTGAATCATTTCATTTTCCTCAAGAGGTTAATTGAGCTGACCAATACACACATACAGTAGGGTGGTTTTTAAATTCACCAATCTTAAAGGTAGCAAGGCTATTGAACTGTTCACAGCAGATTCCAGAATAGAACCGCAAGCTTGGGGTTATGGGAGGTAGGTATTTGGGCTAAAGGGTGCTATCACAGCATCCTCACTAATTGAACATTTACTGGAACAGATCATGGATATCGGATACAGCTCCCAACGGATGCCCCAAAGTAACGAGCATTTTATGCACGAAAATAAGGCAGTGAGTAAAGAAATCGTGCATGGAATGCACGCTACACAGCGGCAGCCACATCACGAAGGGCTATTTTAATCAGCTCAATATCTTCCGATTCAAGCGCTTCCTCAAGATACAATGCAGCCATTTCAGGGTCTTGCAAAAGTGCCTTGCGGGTTTCATCAAATGAGCGGCTATTGTTGGTCATCAATTAAATTCCTATTAATCAAAAGCGAGACTTAAGTCGCGTCGAGGCTTGTTGGAAAGCAATTATAATATCAATGTATTATTTGTGATATGGATAAGAAGCTAAATACAGACTTTATGCTCCACAGGGAACCTAATAACCCACATTAATACAGGAAAATAATCCTCCTTATGTCTCCATAGGTGACTTTCGCGACTATCTCCAAAGGGGGGGGGTTACAAAAGCCACGTACGAAAACAGCAAGCCTTAAATCATTCACCCCGGTATAACATTCCACCCCCAAAAGTATCACCACACAGCCTTTATCCCCTTTGTCGCCAATATCGTTGACAGTCTCGCAGCAACGACATAGACTAATAAAACACCGTTCAATTACCAGCAATGGACAACAATATGGGCAGAAGAAATCAACATAATCCGGCGGAGTTTGACGAGTTGGTCTTATCCAAAGTCGAGGCATTTTTAGTCCATAACCCGGCGCGGGAGTTAAGCTTGCGCAAAATCGCCAGTTTAATCGATTACGCGCCCAGTACCTTGGTGTCGGTTTATGGCAATTATGCCAATTTGTTGCTGCGGGTGAATGCCCGTACGCTCAATGCGCTCAACCAACAATTGTCAGCTTGTTTGGGTTCGCGTTTACAGGCCGACTCGCAACCCATCGTCAGAGAAAAGCTCGACCATTTGGCGCAAGCTTATTATGCTTTTGCCCAGCAAAATCCGCACCGCTGGCAGCTGATTTTTGACCTTCGAATGCCCGGTAACGATCCATTGCCGCAGTGGATGCAATCAGCCATCGATCATTCGTTTGAATTGCTGATGCATTGCCTTAAACTGCTCAACCCGAGCAAAACACCAGAGCAACATCAACTGGCCTGCCGGGTTTTATGGTCCGGTGTGCATGGCATCACTCAGTTATCTTTGGGTGACAAGTTGTTTCTTAACCAGCACAGTGACGGTAAGGTGATGATAGGCTCACTACTCGACAACTATCTGGCCACTTGGGTCGAAACCCACCATTAATCGTTCTCCCCGATAACAAGCAAAGGAAATTTTTATGTCTGATGAACACAGTCAGTTTGCGCTACTTAAAACCCGCAAGTTTTTACCATTTTTTCTGACCCAGGCACTCGGCGCATTAAACGATAACGTCTTTAAAAATGCGCTGATGTTAATACTCACTTTCTCGGCAGCCAACGCATTGCCGTGGGACATCAATTTGGTGATGAACCTTGCCGCCGGTTTGTTTATTCTGCCATTTTTTATTTTTTCGGCAGCGGCGGGCGATTTGGCCGACCGCATCGAAAAATCAAAACTGATCCAATACGTCAAACTGGCCGAGATTTTTATCATGCTGCTGGCCTCAGTGGCATTCTATTTTGAGCAATATATGCTGCAACTGGGTATTTTGTTTTTGATGGGCACCCAATCGGCATTTTTTGGTCCAGTCAAATACGCGATTTTACCGCAGCTGATCAAACCCAATCAGCTGGTTGGCGGTAACGCACTAGTCGAAATGGGCACCTTTTTGGCGATATTGGCAGGCACCATCACCGGCGGTATATTGGCCGGGTGGGAAACAGCGGCCATCAGCACTTCGAGCATTATTGTGGTGTTAGCAGTCATCGGTTATTTAATCTCACGACAAATCCCCGAGGTAGGTGGTACAGCCAATAGCGATGACGGCGGCTGGAAGTTTCAACCGATTAAGCAAACGGCCAATTCGATTAGAATCGCCAGACAATCACGACCCATTTTTTTGTCAATTATGGCCATCAGCTGGTTTTGGTTCTTGGGTGCCAGCTATTTAACCCAATTTCCCAGTTATGCCAAGACCTATCTTGGTGGCGACAACACCGTCGTTACCGCTCTGTTAGTGGCCTTTAGCGTGGGCGTTGCGATAGGTTCGTTGTTATGTGAACGCTTGTCGGGCAAACAAATTGAACTGGGCATTGTGCCTATCGGCTCTATCGGTTTGACCATCTTTGGCATCGATCTCTTTTTTGCCTCACCTGATGCGGCCACAGGCGCACTAATATCTTTGCAACAGTTTTTAGCGCAACCTTACGCTTGGCGTATTTTGATTGATTTGAGCTTTATCGGCGTGTTCGGCGGCTTATTCATCGTGCCTTTGTATGCCTTGTTACAGCAACGGGCTGCTGAGCACGAACGAGCCAAAGTCATCGCCGCCAACAACATTTTTAACGCGTTGTTTATGGTCACCAGCGCCATTGCCGGTATCGTATTTTTAAGTGTGATGGAACTGACCATTCCACAATACTTTTGCTGCATCGCTTTAATGAATGTTGTGGTCAGTATTTATGTTTACCACCAATTGCCAGAATTTGTATTGCGCTTTTTCATTTGGATTTTGGGCCACACCATATACAGGGTTAAACATCAGGGTTTTGACAATATCCCAGAAGAAGGCCCAGCAGTGTTGGTGTGTAACCACGTTAGTTTTGTTGACGCAATGCTAATTGCCGGTGCCGTGAGGCGACCCGTTCGCTTTGTGATGGACAGACGCATTTACAACACCACTGGCTTACATTGGTTTTTTAAAGTCGCAAAAACCATACCCATTTGCCCCCAACGTGAAGATGCAGAGGTTTTTGAAAATTCATTTAAGCTGATTAAAGAAGCCCTAGATGAAGATGAATTGCTGTGTATTTTCCCTGAGGGCAAGCTGACCCGAGACGGCAATATCAATGTGTTTAAGTCAGGCATTGAGCGAATTTTAAAAGAATCACCCGTGCCAGTTGTGCCAATGGCGATGCAAGGACTGTGGGGGTCGTTTTTCAGCCACCACGGCGGCGCGATACTCAAGCGCACAGCCAAACGGTTCTGGTCAAAGATTAATATTATTGTTGAACCCATGATAAGCGCCGATGAAGCCAAAGCAGGGGTTTTAGAGCAGAAGGTTCGTGACATGCGGGGCGATAAAGAATAAGGGCTTTTTATCATTTCTCTTGGCTATAAACCAACTTTGGGACGGTTCGTGATTCGACTTTATCTCATTATTTTCATCTCGATGCTTTGTGGCAGCTTGAACGCCGCCCAAACATTGCTGTCGCCTGCGCCACAAGCCATTCGGATCACCACTTTAGACAATATCAACCTCGCCGAGGTCAATAAGGTCATCCGCAGCAAACTCGGTTATATCTGGATAGCCACCGCCGAGGGCCTAATTCGTTTTGATGGCTACAACGCCAAACACTTTCAACACGATGGCCAAAACAGCAATAGCCTGAGCCACAACACGGTGATGGATGTAATAGAAGACAACCAGCAAAACCTGTGGATCACCACTTATGGCGGCGGCCTCAATAAATTTACCCCACAAACCGGACGATTTGAAAAAATCGACCTGCGAACCTCAGCCGATGATACCGCTGCACTTGAGCAACTGTATTTTTTGTCGATTGATGACCACAACCAATTATGGATTGGTTCAACAGCCGGATTGCTGCGCTTTGATTTGACCAGCGAAAAAGCCAAACCCCTGCCCCAAGTGATGGCCACTTTGCCAAAAGACACCACCAACGGCGCGTTTATCGACAGCAAAAAGAATCTGTGGATGGGGACTTTTTATCATGGTCTGTATCGTTATCAACCTGCCACTCAGGATGGGGCAGCAAAACTCGACCACTTTATTCATGATGCCAACGACATCACTACAGTAAGCAATAACAACATTCGCAGTGCTGGCGAAGACGAATTAGGCACCGTATGGATTGGCACCACCTATGGTCTCAATCGCTATGATCGCGATAAAAACAACTTTCAACGCTTCACCCCAAGCCAAAACAACTCAGAGATTATTCAGTTGCAAGACGATATTACCGCCATACAATCAGACCATCAGGGTTATTTATGGCTCGGCACCATGGTCGGTGGCACGTTGCGCTTTTCACTGCGCGATGAACAATTCATCCCCGTCAGCGGCAAACGAGACTTGCTAAAGCAGTTTTCAGCCAGACGGGTTAACGCCATTTTACGCGACTTAGACAACAACCTGTGGTTTTCAACCTCAGACGGGGTCACGCTGGTGACTGAAAAAGCACAAAAAATCAAAAGTCTAAGTAACGACAGCGCAACATTCAGAGTGACCGATATCAGCCCATTGAAATCGGGGGAAATAGCCTTAGTTGGCCCGTCACAATATTATCAATATGATCAACTTTGCCATTGTGCCAAACCTCAATTGACTAACCTAACCCACCCAAACCGAATCGCGCAGGACGCGCAGGGCAACTTGTGGTTCTCCTCTTTCGGCAATGGTTTAAGGCAAATAACACCAGACCCACAAGGAAAACTCAACCAGATAAACGACAACTCAGACCACATAGATATCCCCAACGACAGACTGTCCGATATATTCATCGACACTCAAAACCGCATTTGGATAGCGCCCTTTCTTGATCTGCCCGACTCTATTGGCGGGCTATTTCGCTTCAATAAAAAAGAACGCCGTTTTGAGACCTATATCGACAAACCCTGGTTCACCGATGTACTGCAAATCGACGAAAACAACCTGTTAATGACAACCGATTTAGTCGGACCTGTTTCATTGCATATTCCCACCAAAAAAGTGACCCATTGGCATACTAATATCCCCTCAGCTCCGCTGCGGGCATGGCAAATATTTAAGGATAATACAGACAGCCTTTGGTTCGCAACCCGGGGACAGGGGCTGGCGAAATTTGACCGCGAAAGAAATGCCTTTACCTTTTACACCACTGAAGACGGGCTGCTGTCGAACGATATTCTCAGCATTGTTCAAGACAACGATTACAATCTTTGGCTCGGCACCTCGATTGGTCTAAGCCGCTTTAACCCCCATTCTAAGCAGGTCATGAACCTTGAAAAGCAAGACGGCTTGATGTTTTCTAAGTTTTCTCGCCGGGTCGCCTACAAAACCAACAGCGGCAAAATCTTGCTCGGCACCAACAAAGGTTTGGTGGTACTCAACCCAGCAGATTTCACCACCCAAAGCAAAATGCCGACAGTAGTGATCAATGATTTTAGAACGTTTAACCAAAGCGTCGAACCAGCCACCAAAACCCAACCTTCGCCACTAAAAAAGGCCATTGAATTCACCGACAAAGTGGTCTTGTCTCACCAAGACTATGTGTTCTCTTTTGGTTTTGCCGCACTTGAATATATCCGCCCTGACAAAATTCAATTCGCCTACAAAATGGAAGGACTTGATGACAACTGGGTTTATACCGATGCCTCTAACCGACATGCCAGCTACACCACATTAGATGATGACGAATATATATTCAGGGTTAAAGCCACCAATGCAGACGGCCAGTGGAGCGACCAAGAAACCCGAATAACCGTGGTGATTTTGCCGCCTTGGTGGCACACCTGGCAAGCCTACGTGTTCTACTTTGTGCTCAGTGCTGGCAGTATTTACCTCTACATTAGACTGCACACCGCCAAATTGCACCAACAAGCCAAAGTGCTCGAACAAAGCGTCACCAAGCGCACCAGTGAACTGCAACACAGCAATCTACAGCTCGAACAAAGCCATCAAGAGCTGGCCGACAAATCTAAGGCGGTGTCTGACTTGCTGGCCCAAAAGCAGCGCTTGTTTGCCAGTGTTTCTCACGAATTCAGAACGCCGCTGACGCTGATCCTCAGCCCCATCGACCAACTACTCACCAGCGACAAAGGCAAAGCTATTCACAAAGAGCTGAATTTGATCAAACGTTCTGGACGCCGCCTATTGCGCATGGTCGACCAACTACTCGAATTTGCCAAACTAGAACAACACACCAACACCACTTCTGAACTCGTATCGCTGACCCAAACCGTCAACATTATCACCGCCTCGTTTGAGGCCTTGGTGGCGTCCAAACAAATCACCCTGACAGTATCCCCGTTTGCTGATGTCACCCTGAATCTGTTGCCCGATTCACTCAACAAAATTCTCATTAACATCATCTCAAACGCCTTTAAATACACTCAGGCAAAAGGCCAAATAAACCTGTCGGTCACCACAGCAGCGGATGTGGTAAACATTCTCATAAAAGACAACGGCATTGGTATTATTGAAGCTGACCAGCACGTCATTTTTGAACGGTTTAACCGCGCCGGTCACGCCAACGACGAATCGGTCAGCGGTGCTGGCATCGGCTTGGCGCTGGTCAAAGAGCTGGTCGAAGCCAACAAGGGCCAAATCACTCTGCAAAGCGCACTCAACCAAGGCTCAACCTTTACGGTCTCGTTACCGGTCGCTATCGGGGATCAACAATCACAGTCGAGCGATGAACATCAGGTGCTCGCTGAACGTCTAGATTTAGAAATCGACAGCATCATGACACAGCCTGCCACCATAGATAACCAACACGTAAGCGAAGCGGCAGATAACGACCATCATCAAAAGTCGATATTGCTGATTGACGACAACGCCGACATGCGTCAACTGTTAAACGACCAACTCAGCAACTCTTACCGGTGTTTTCAGGCGGCCAATGGCCAGACGGGATTGTCGACCGCCCGCGAGCAACTGCCCGACTTGATCATTTCAGATGTGATGATGCCAGTGATGGACGGTTACGAACTGGCGCAAGCCCTAAAAGCCGACGAACTGACCAGCCACATCCCGATCATTTTGTTGACCGCCAAAGGCAGCACGCAAAGTCGTATCAAAGGGTTACAACTGCTGATTGACGACTATCTGGCCAAACCGTTTAACGTAGAAGAACTGACCCTGCGCATTCACAACATTCTGACCATTCGCGATATTGTCAGAAAGCGCGCCGGGCAAGCCATCGACACCTTCCATCAGGGCAAAGGTGAGCATCTGGGATTGAACCCCGTCGAACAAGGTTTTCTTACCCGGGTTAACCAGCAACTGGCCGAACATTATGCCGACATCGAATTTAACGCCACTAGCCTTAGCGAACAGTTGTCATTAAGCGAACGCCAATTACAGCGCAAAATCAAAGCCCTGTTTGATGTCAGCATTCCAGAAATGGTCAGAAACTACCGTCTAAACAAAGCGATAGAGCGCCTTAACGGTGGTCAACGTGCCTCACAGGTGTATTTTAGCGTAGGGTTTTCGTCTCACTCCTATTTTTCTAGCTGTTTTAAGGCCAAATTTGGTCAGACCCCGTCCGAGTATCAAAAAGCCCAGTAATTTTTGCCACTTTTATGATTTCCAACGAAAAAAACCTTACACTTTAACCAAATACAACAACAAAGCCTGATTGCACAATGAATATGCTTGTCGGTTATTTCGATTTTTGTCGCCTTGTCAGCACCACTGCAATGGTTTTGTTGTGCCTCTTTTCTTTGGCAAGCGTCAGGGCCGAAGAGCCGATATTTTCACCTGCCCCGCAGGCCCGAGCGCTGACTATTCTCGACGGACTGGATTTAGGCAACGTCAATACCATCATGCAAACCCGCCAAGGGCTGATTTGGCTGGGCACCGACCATGGGCTCATTCGTTTTGACGGTTACAATGCCAAACGTTTTGAAAGTAACCGCGCCAACAAATACAGCCTTAGCGCCAATAAAGTCACTGGTATTGTCGAAGACTCGCAACAAAACCTGTGGATCAGTACTTATGGCGGTGGATTGAACCGATTCGACCCAACCACCGAACGCTTTGAAAAAATCGACATGCGCCGCTCATCTGGCGACAGAACCTTTACCGATCGGCTTTATGGACTCAC
>JABSOG010000277.1 GCA_013216025.1 Algicola sp.
GCAAGCATTTGATAACCGGTTTGGCCGTGTCAGTTCGTCCACCGATATCAACAACCAGACAACCGCCTATTTGTATAATCGATTGGGGCAATTGACCAAAACGACGTCACCTGACGGATATGATGTTGCAATTACAAGGCGGTTTTGCCAGTTAATCAGCTGCGCAGCGGTTGCGGGTGTTGCGCCTTATTTACAGATAGAGATATCTTCGCCAATTTCACCGACCCAATGGGTTTACACTGACAATTTGGGCCGAATGATCAGAACTCAAACCCGAGGTTTTGATGGTTCAAGTATCATTAACCAAGATACAATTTATGATGATGTTGGTCGTGTATTAAAGGCATCGAATCCCTACAATCCCGCAATAACGCTGCCAGCCGCAATTGCCTATACCCACTTTGTTTATGACCATTTGGGCCGGGTGACAAGTGAAAGTTATGCCGATGGCAGTTCTTCATCGCTCAGTTATGTCTATGTTGGTGGCAAAATTCAGGTAACCACTACCCGCAAAGTCTTTGATGCTGGGGGAGTGCCTTTGGCCGACCAGATCAAAGTGGTGACATTGAATGCACTTGGCGAAGTTGAATCTTTAACCGAGGCTAAAAGCACAGCTGATGAAGTGTCTACCAGTTACAGCTATGATGGCAATGGTCAAATCAGTACCGTGCAGGTTGCGAACAAACCTGCTGTCAGTTTTGAGTTTGACAATGCGGGTAACAGAACAAAATTATATGATCCAAATGTCGGCACCATAGAGCAAAAATTCAATGCACTGGGTTTGGCCAGAGAAAACAAAAACAACGCTGGTGAAATCAGTGTCTACAATTATGACCTGCTCAATCGACTGTATCGTGAAGACCATCATGATGGCGGTGTTTCGGCTTGGGTTTTCGACAGTTACAATGGCAACGTAACCAGCGGCGCGTTAATGGCCAGAAGTTATACCGGGGCTGGTGCACAATCGGCAAGTTTTCTTGAAACCATTGAATACTATACTGATGCTAGAACCAAGCGTGCAACGACGACGTTAACCGTTGCTGGTTTCAGCGCGAGAACTTACAACACCAGCTTTACATACGATGACTACGGCAGACTTGAAAATACCACCAAACCCAATGGATTAGTAATAGCAAACGACTATACCAACCAAGGCTATTTATCGTCAGTCACCGACATCAACAGTAATGTTGTACTCCAGACAATAAATACTTTGGATGTTTTGGGTAATGTCACCCAACAAACATTCGGTAACGGTTTGGCCAGCAATTATACCTTCAACACGCTTACCGGCAGCCTTGAAAGCATTAAGACAAGCGGAAATGGCGCGACCATTCAGGACAACAGTTATCTATGGCGCTCAAACGGCCTGTTGGAACGTCGCCAGCAAAATGTCAATGAATTGGGGGCAGCCGAACAGCGCTCTGATACCTTTGATTACGATAACATCTACCGCTTGACTGGTATGTCGAGTTATAAAGATACTTGGCTGATGCGAAGGTTGCAGACCAGTTATGACCTAACCGGCAACATCACCAGCAAAACCAGTGATACTGATGGCGATAGTCAAGTAACCGATTATCAATATGGTTCATCGAGACTCTCGGGCACAACAGCGGTTGGATATAATGCGGTAACCGATGTGAAAATTGATACTGTCGATTATGCGATTGAATACAATCGCAATGGCGGTATTGAAGCCTATACCACACCCGCTGGTGGCGTGAATCGTTATGTGACCTGGGACGACAGAGAGCTGCCAATTGTCATTACCAAAGGTGACAGTGAAACTGACACCACACCGGTGGCTCGAGACAGTTTTAAATATGGCCCTGATCTCCAGCGGTTTTACAAGCGTTCAGATTTTACCGACGAAAACGGCATACTGAAGACCGAACACACGTTTTACGCCCAAGGGGTAGAAGACAAGTTCCCTGCTAACACCTCACAATACGCCCTGATCACCAGAGTAAATGTTACAGACAGTGTTGATTACGTTGAAACCACCGGTACTGGTGGCGACTTGATTGTCGGTTACGAATATCAGCATAAAGATCACCTGGGTTCGGTAGAAACAGTGACCGACGAAAATGGGGTTCGATTAATCAGCTTTGCATACGACGCCTTTGGCTCAAGAAGAAAAGCCGATTGGAGCCGCGAACTGTCAACCACTGAATTGGCAGCGCTGGCCGACACATTGAATATCACCGGTCGCCGAGGTTTCACAGGTCACGAGCATCTTGAACGAACCGGCATAATCCACATGAATGGCCGGGTTTATGATCCGGTGATCGGACGGTTTTTAAGTCCTGATCCGCTGGTTTCGGCTGTTTATTCTTCTCAAGGCTATAACCGTTACAGTTATGTGTGGAATAACCCCATGGGGTTGACAGATCCCACAGGCTATGACGCCTGTCTTTACGACAATAACTGTGCCCCAGGTCCTTCGCGAACAGCAGGCTTTAGGCCAATGGGCCTATCTGACTGGTCAATTTCTGAAGCTTACGGCAAAGTATGGAATTTTTCCAACAAGCAGGTTAAAGGGGGTGATGAACCTGAAGAAGAATCTTTTTCTTTGTGGGGCGCACTTAAATCTGTCGCTGCTGTTGCTGTCACAATGGTGCCTTATTCCGAGGCTATCACTATGGCTGCAGACGGTGACTGGAATGGGGCCTTCAAATCGGCGGCGGTTGAAACTGGCATGGCTGTCTTGGGCGTTGCAACCGGTGGCTTGGCTTATGGTGCGTACAAGGCTTATAAAATTCATAAGGTAGGCAAGAAGCTCATCAAAGCTAAAAGCCTCAGAAAAGCAGATGATATTTGTGCGTTAGCCTGTTTTGTTGCGGGTACGCAGGTGTTAACCAAAGATGGTTACGTCGACATTGAGCAACTGGAGGTTGGTGACGAAGTTTGGGCAACAGATATCGAGTCAGGTGAATCTGATTGGAAGGCCGTGACAAAAACTTGGACGGTCGAAGGCGAAAACATCTATCAGGTAACAATAACGACTGAAGATGGCCAGCAACAGACAATTGATGCTACTGACAGCCATCCGTTTTATGTTGTTGGTAAAGGATGGATTGAAACGATAGACTTAATTCCGGGTGACACGCTGGTTGATAAAGACCAAGGTTTCCTCAGTGTTGAATCTGTTGTTGACCAAGACCGCATCGAAACCGCTTACAACTTGACTGTGGCCGACTACCATACTTATTATGTCACTGAGCGTAATGTGCTGGTGCATAATTGTAATAAAGTTGCGAAAGTATTTGGCAAGTGGATAAATAGAGGTAAGAAAAACACAACAGTCTATATTGGAGTTAAAAATGGCGAACAAATATATGTTGGCATTACAAAGCAAGCACTTGCAAAAAGACAGACTCAGCATGGTAAGAAAAATGGTTTACTGCGACCAGTTGCAACAGGTTTAACTAGAAACCAAGCTCGGGCAGTCGAGCAAGCATTGATCGTTAGAAATCCAAATTTTAATAACATTTTTAATAGTGTTTCACCCAGGCGAAAGATATATAATTCTGCTGTTAAATGGGGCGAAAAATACCTGAGTAAAATTGGGTTGTAACAGAGGGTTTCTAAATTGAACATGAAAGTTTTAAAGAAACGAAGAACAAAGCCGGTAGTTGGAGATGTGTTTGTTTTTCAATTGCAAGATGAGCGTTTCTATTGGGGACGAGTTGTTAGCATTACTGCATATATTGCAGGCTTTGAGAATTGTATACTTATTTACATATATTCAAACTCCACCGTCAGTGATGAGGAAGTACCAGAGTTAAGTGTTGACAAGTTATTGATTCCTCCAATAGCAACAAACGCTTTACCTTGGACAAGAGGTTATTTTAAATATATTGAAAATAGAGCAACATTACCAACTGACAAACTAGCAGTGCATTGTTTCTATGATGTTGTGTTTAACAAAATATTTGATGACGCTGGTCGTGAACTCGACAGAAAGTTTGAGCCTTGTGGTGACTATGGCTTGGCCAGTTATACCGCAATTGACGAGCTTGTATGTGATACCTTGAGCATTGATTGAGACTTAATAAAGAGGGTCAGAGTTTAATTAATTTAGGAATAAAAAGAAGCCCGGCAGAAATATCGGGCTTTTTAGATTCTCAGACATGAAAGCGGTGGTTGTTTTGAGCACCGTGTCTGAATCTATAGGGCGTAACGTCGACTTTATAGCCTCGACCGTGATCTGTTTGACAAGATTTATGGATGAACTTTCCTATAATGGATGTGCTTGTGCGTGTCTGAAAATAACATTTCGGATCCTGCTTCATTAACTCCTTGGTCTCGTGCTCGCCAGCCTCCAAATACGCCGCAACGCGGCGTATTTACAATTACCCCCTCAACTTTACCCTGAGAACGCCTGAATACCAGTTTGAGCGCGCCCCAGTATCAATGCATGTACATCATGCGTACCCTCGTACGTATTCACCGCTTCAAGGTTCATGACGTGGCGTATAACGTGGAATTCGTCCGAAATACCATTACCGCCGTGCATGTCGCGGGCGACACGGGCAATGTCTAATGCTTTGCCGCAGGAGTTACGCTTGATTAACGAGATGGCTTCTGGTGCCAATTTACCTTCATCCATCAAACGTCCGGCCTGTAAACAGGCAAACAGACCAATGGTTATCTCGGTTTGCATGTCGGCCAGTTTCTTTTGCACCAATTGGGTTGCAGCCAAAGGTCGACCAAACTGATGGCGGTCAAGGGTATATTGTAATGCCGCTTGCCAACAGAATTCAGCTGCCCCTAACGCTCCCCATGCAATGCCGTAACGTGCTTTGTTTAAACAGCCAAAAGGCCCTTTGAGGCCCGCAACATTAGGCAGCAGGTTGTCGTCAGGCACAAACACATTATCCATCACTATTTCGCCAGTGATCGAAGCACGCAACGAGAATTTTCCTTCAATCTTAGGAGCTGATAGCCCTTCCATGCCTTTTTCGAGGACGAAGCCTTTAATCACCCCATCGAGCTTTCCCCAAACGACAAAAACGTCGGCAATTGGTGAATTGGTTATCCACATTTTGGTGCCTGTGACCCGGTAACCCCCATCAACTTTAACTGCTTTGGTTGTCATACTGGACGGATCTGAGCCTGAGTTGGGTTCGGTTAAGCCAAAACAACCAACCCATTCGCCAGTGGCCAGTCGAGGCAGGTATTTCATTCTTTGTTCTTCGGTCCCGTAAGCGTAAATGGGGTGCATCACCAAAGAGGATTGTACGCTCATCGCGCTGCGGTAGCCGCTGTCTACTCGCTCAACTTCTCGGGCTACTAGGCCATAAATCACAGAGTTAACCCCGGCACACCCGTATTTTTCAGGGATGGTACAGCCGAGCAAACCCAGTTCACCCAATTCGTTCATGATCTCTCGGTGGAAAATTTCGTGACGGTTGGCTTCGAGTACCCGTGGCATCAGCTTTTCTTGGCAATATTTATGGGCGGTGTCGCGTACCATGCGTTCATCTTCGCTTAACATTGAATCTAAGTTCAGCGGGTCAACCGGGTTAAAGGTAGGGCGGGTATTATGAGAGTCTGTCATGGTCAGTGCTGCCTTAAAGTGGGTTTAGTGACTAAAGTATTGAACGAATTGAGTGCGATATAAAGCATTTGATTTGATCAATTCGCGCTTAAAAGCAGTGAACTTGCTTCGGTTATTCATTTCCCATATCAACTCGTTTAAGTCATCTTCATCTTGCGATTCAAGATAGACTTTTAGCAGGTCTTCAAAATCATTTAATTCATCCAGCAAGTCATCAACGATGGCTTGAGCGCCTATTTGTTTGCAAGTCGTTGTGCCAGAATAAATCTCGCTTAACAGCTCCACGGTATCGCCATGAATGTCACTTTCTGGCAATTGCTGAACAGTGACTCTGCTGCCAATGGCACCCATCGGCCTTACTGCAAACCGGATATGCCTGTCGGGATACTCTGTTGTGCAATCTATTAGCTGATGGTAACTGTCTGACTTAATAGCATTGCAATGTTCGCAACTCAAAAACAAGTTATTCCAGTCGAACTTGAATTTTTGGCCCAGCACCTGCGGTTTGAAATGCTCAATGCGGGGTGACTTTGCTTTGTCTCCACACAGATAACATTTACCATGAAAATCAGCTGCCAACTGTTGCCATACACACTCTAAACGGTAGGTTCCAGATGACAAGCTTTGTTGGTGGGCGAGTGTAGTTTCTATTTCGTCTGACGGGGTCTTGGCAAAATAAATCATACTACTTCAACCCCAGTGTTTTCAGTTCCCGTTCAATGGCTTGATTTTTATAGGTCGGCACATTGCTTAAGGTTTTTTCCAACTGGCGTAGCTCTTTCTTTTCTTCTCGTTCAAGTGATGTCTGGCTTACAAGGGTCTTGTATCGGGCGATTTTTTTCTTGAGCACCAATGAGAATTTTTCAGTTTCAAAATACCCTTCAACCAAAGCTTCGTAGGAGTATTGCCACAAATCAGCTTCTTGGTCGATTAGCTCATGGCGTTCCATATCGTAAATCAGCACGTCTTCAACCGATGACAATACAAAGGGTGAGTGTGTGGTGACGATAAACTGAATGTTGGGGAAGAACGTCATCAACAAGGGTAGAATTTGTTTTTGCAACGCGACATGTAAATGGGTTTCAACTTCGTCTATCAATACGATGCCGTTTTGGCTGTAGTCACCAAATTTATGGACTTCCATGCGCATAATAATGTCGGTGAAAATGTGGATGATTGCTGAATAGCCGTCTGATAGCAGGTTGAGGTCGATGACTTTGTTTTGTTTGTCTATCAGGGTAAAGGCTAGTTTGTCGCTGTTGAATTTAAACTTTACGGGTTTTTCGAAGATGTCTGAAAAATAGTTGTTTAGATTGTCAAACCAGTTTTTGATGTTTGCTGCTTTGGCGTCCTCGCCTTCTGTTGTGGCGAACGCTTGTTGGGATTTTCGGTTGACCAGGTATTGGAGGAATTGATCGGAGGCTGATTGGCGGACGCCTATTTCCTCAGCTTGCGGTGCTTTAATCGCTGTAACTTTGGATAAATTGGCTTTTCGCTTAGCGCTAAAAATTGCAACAGTCAGTGTAGAGGGGTTGTAAACATTTTGCTGTGGTGGCGAGGTTGAGTCCAAACGAAACGTAACCCAGGAGTTATCATATCTTTCATCTGTTATTGGGTATATTCCATTAAGCAAGTGGTCTAAATGTCCGGAAACTTGCTGGAGTAAAGTTGTCTTACCCGTGCCATTTTTGCCAGTGATAATCAGCGAGCGTTTTTTATCTGTTGATAACTCGATAGAGACAGGATCGATGTATGGGTGATCTTTGACTTCTATTTTGGTTATGAAGACATTTGATGACATGGGGTGGTCCTTGATTGTGGCGCCGTTAGCAGCTGGAGGAACGGAGGCTCGGCAAGGGGGTCAAAGCAAATTAAGGTTAGGGACAGACAAGCTGTCCACGAACCTAAATTAGCACTGACCCCAGCCGGTGGTGGCTGGTAGAAACTGTTTCCTAGCCCAGCTGGTGGTGACTGGTAGATTCGGTCTATCCAGACTTCTTCAAATACTGCGTCAACAGCACAATTCTTGTGCCATTAACCTTGCCTTCAATATGCTCAGGGTTGTTAGTCAAAGAGATGTTTCTAACCGCTGTGCCGCGTTTGGCGGTGAAGTTAGCCCCTTTTACCACCAAATCTTTAATCAGCGTTACTGTGTCGCCTGCCTGTAAAGCTGCACCGTTGCTGTCAAGTGTTGGTGCATCGCTGTCGTCATCGTCGGCACCGGCTTCTTTGGCCCATGCCATGGTTTCTTCTTCCATGTACATCATTTCTAGCAAGTCTTGGGCCCAACCTTCGGCTTTCAAGCGGTTTAACATGCGCCATGCCATGACCTGAACAGCCGGGGTTTGGCTCCACATGCTGTCGTTTAAACAACGCCAGTGGTTGGTGTCCATGTCAGTGGTGCGCTCTATTTGACCCTTGCAGAGTTCACACAATAAAACGGATTTGTCGGAATCGGGATCATTAACCGGTGGAACTTCATAGACCGATAAGTTTTTGTCAGCAGTGCATAGTTCGCATTTGCTGTCGCAGCGTTGCATCAGGGTTTGTTCAATGCTCATAATTAGGGGTCCTCAAAAATAATTGCGCTATTTTAAGCTTATGCCCGGCAAAAAGCCATTATTGGCTTGGTGCCTGTCCGAGAATAGAACAGGTTCTATTCTCGGACAGGCACCTACACATCCAGCTGTATCTGCCAAAGGGGTTGCTGCACCAATTGTTGGTCTTTGATGCTAAAACTAATGGCCGGTTTGCGGATGGCCTGTACGTTGTTGTCTGGGGTGACAATTAATCCGGCGCCTGCTTGAATGCCAAGGCCGGGCAGGGTGCCGCCGGTTTGAGTCACCATTTGCCTGAGGCTACGCCAGTTTTGTTGTTCGTCGTGGGCACCAAAAATGGCCGGGATAAAACCAAAGGTGCTAAATAAGTCGGTATTGGTTAAATGGGGTTTGTCGTGCCAACCGAGTTGTCCCAGTTGAATTGCCCCAGCTGAAGTGCCAATCAACACTGCGCCATTTTCTCGGGCGGCTTTGATCAGCGGCGCGATTTTGCTCAGTGTTTGCCAGCCGCGCCAGATGTCGCCGCCCGAGAGTAGAATAATTTGGGCGCTGGCGACAAAGTTCAGCTGTTGTGCGGTTAATTCAGCGGTTATTTGCAGACAGTTGGTGATGCCGATTGATTGCATGGCCATTTCAAACATGTCGTAATACTCGACTTCGTCACCGTTGGACGCACCAATGTAAGCTGCCGACATTGGCTGGTTGGGGGCAAACAATTGGTGCAGGCGTCGAATATAAGGGCGTTCTTGTTCTTTGAAGAATAACAGTTGGCTGTCGGCCAATAAAATCAACGGTTTGAGTGGGTCTGTCGTGGTCAAGTGTTCATGTCCTCTTTTTACGTCCTTTTTGTCGAACGAAAAGGGCTAAAATGGCTGCTCAACATCGACTTTGCCATCGTGCCACACCTGTTTGGGTAAATCTGTTCCCCGCCAGTGAGGATTTTGCCGTTCTTTTGGGTAACCCAGACAATGAGAGACATAAGTAATGCCGTCGATATCTCTGTGGCGGTTGCGGTGCTGATGACCATGAATGTGCATCACTGAGCCTGCCTGTTTGATTTGCGCTGCCAAGCGGCTTGTGCCTGCAACTCGGGTAAAATTGAACTCAGGTAACGGGTCGACAAAACGCTTTGGGCCATTTTCAAGAAACCCAATAACAAAGGCCAGTTTTTTAAGCGGTAAGAAGTGGCTGAAACTAACCACTGGCGCATCGTATTGTCGTTCAACGTGCTGGGTATTGAGCGCCAAAAAGTAATCTACATCGCTTTGACCGGGGGCCAGTGGGTCCCAGCGACAAAATCGATTGTCACTCCAAATCTCTTCTGTTATATCG
>JABSOG010000278.1 GCA_013216025.1 Algicola sp.
CCATCTCCTTTAATCGTCCTTGTCACCATCTCCTTTAATCGTCCTTGTCACTATCTCCTTTAATCGTCCTTGTCACTATCTCCTCTAATAATTCCAATCTATTGGATTAATGCGCTAAAAATTATTCACATCAACACTAAGAGCGATGTCCCAATGCGATTGGCGCAGGGTCACTACGTTGCTTAGCTTTTGGTCTTCGTCAAAGTAAAAGCTGACGGCTTTGATGGGGTTGCCTTTCATCTTTGAACGGCTAATGCGTTTATTCACCACCGTTTGATTGGCAAAATCTTTATCCAAATTGCGGCATAAGGTGTTGAATTTGCTGCGGGCGGTATAATTTTGTTTAAACAATTCACAGGTTTGCGTTGGGCTCATGCCGGCTGTAAAACCGCCTTCAAGCTGATTGGCTGAGGCATGACCTTGCGCTGTGGCTGCAGAGGAAACGATGAAACAAGATAATACCAATGTTGCTGATGCCAAAACCTGCTTGTAATTTACGTTATTCATTGTGTAGTGAACTCCTGACTTCCCGTAGGGAAATATTGCTGTTTATGGGTGTCCAATCCTTTGTCTTTTCTCTTTCTCTTGTGGCGATAACAATAATGATATCAAAGCCATCAATGAAACTATTCCTTGCTGATGCAGCAGTGGAGCCATTGTATGGGGAGTCGAAAAATAATGAGTGCCGCTATCGGACAATAATCTTCAGATTTCGGACATCGTTATTTTATTGTTTATTTACAGGGGGTTATGGTTTGTTGGATGAGGTGGGGTGCGCAATTAGGGAGGGTAAAAAAAGAACTTGCCACGGAGACACGGAGACGCGGAGGAAAGAAAGAGGAAAAGATTTAAAATAAAAGACAAGCATAATAGATAATCATGAATAGAAAGTTGGGTGTCCTTTATCTTAAACATCTTTTGACTTTGATTTTGATTTTCCTCTTTCTTTCCTCCGCCCCTCCGTGGCAAGGTTCTTGACTTTAAATGGCCGAAGGCCAACCAGCGGTAGCGACCAAGGAAGGGCCGCCCACTAGCAGACCTCTTAACTGGCCATCTCGACCATGGCCGACAAGCAAGTTGCTTGCAAGTCGGCACAATAATGGCTGTTTACCCGCTCATAGGCATTTTCGACCATGGTATCGACTTCTGCTGTCGACATGGCGTAAAAACGGGTGATGATTTGTGCTAACCCTGCTTCATCTTTTGGTTGCACCCTTAAGCCGCTTTCCAAAGTGAGCATTTCTTTGCAGCCCATAAAATAGGTGGTGATCACCGGTAGTCTCAGCGCCATGGCTTCTTTTATCACCACGGGGCCTGAGTCTCTGTCGCCGCTATCGGCCATTTCAAATGGTGCGACCAATCCGGCATAATGGCGAGCATTTTCTATCAGCCAAGTCGATTGTTTGGTGCCTAAAAAGTTGATGTATGCGGTCAACCCCAGTTCTACTGCATGTTTCTTGAGTGCACCACGTAATACGCCGTCACCAACAATATCTAGTGTGGGACGAAGGTTTCGGTCAATCAAATGCAGCGCATTGAATAAGGTAAACAGTCCTTTGGTTTCGCTCAAACGACCTATAAACAGCAGTTTGCCGGTGTTGGTCTTTTGCGGCCCTAGGCAGTGCTGATCCGGTTGTTGCCCGCGAAAGCTGTTAAAGCGTCCGGTTTCAACCCCGCAGTAAATCAACGAAGTATTGGCCTGAGGCGCGAGGCTTTTAAAGTGGTGCGCCATGTCGAGGCATACGGCCACGGCAAAATCCACCGACTTGAGTTTCAACGACAAATCCTGTGGCGAAGCGTAAATATCGTGACCATGACCAACAAAAGAGACCGTTACGCCGCACAGCCTTGCAGCAACAATGGCGGTGGCCGCCGCTGCCTGCGAAAAATGGGCATGAAAGTGCGTGCAGCCCGTTTTTTGAGCTATATAGACTAATTTAAGCGCGTTACCAATTAATGACTTAATGGGGATGCCGCGCTGGCACAGTGCAAATTTAAGTCCTTTAAACAGACTGCTTTTAAGCAGCGGTATGGCTTTTAACGCTATCACGTTGCTGTGATCACAAAGATAAATAGTACGCGCCTTTAGGCTGCCATCGTGTGACTGGTATTGTCCATCGTGATGATTAAAAGCAATTGGTTGTATTTCATGTCCACAACGCTCCATCGCCCGCATTTCTGTGCTAACAAAAGTTTCGGACAGTACAGGAAAGCTCGACAGAATATAACCAATTTTGTTCATTTCATTGTCCTTGTTTTAACCTATCTTGAGCGTATCCATTGGGGTTCAAACTCTGCCAGCGCCAACTGTCGGCCATCATTTGTGATAACGACCGTGTTGCTGCCCAGCCCAGTTGGCTATTGGCCAAGTCGGCATTGGCCCACGACTCACCAATATCGCCAGGGCGGCGGTCTTTGATGGCGTAAGGTACCGGGATGCCGGTTGTTGAAGTGAAAGCGTTGACCAACTCTAAAACCGAGTAACCAGAGCCGGTGCCAATATTGAAAGTGTGCATGCCCAAGTTATTGTTGAGGTATTCTAGTGATTTAAGGTGCGCATCGGCCAAATCAACCACATGAATGTAATCGCGTACGCCAGTGCCGTCTGGGGTATCGTAATCGTCACCAAAAACCGACAATTCTGCGCGTTGACCAATGGCAACCTGCGAAATAAACGGCATGATGTTGGCTGGTGTGCCCTGAGGGTCTTCACCAATCAAGCCAGACTCATGTGCGCCAACGGGGTTAAAGTAACGTAGCAGCGCTACCGACCAACGACTGTCGGCGGTGTGCAGGTCTGTCAACATTTGTTCAATCATCAATTTGGTTCGACCATAAGGATTGGTTGCCCGGGTTGGCATATCTTCTGTCACTGGCACTTTGTCTGGCAAGCCATAAACATTGGCGGTTGAACTGAACACCAGGTTGAATATGTGATGCTTGGCCATGGTTTCACACAGGGCTAGGGTGCCGCTGATATTGTTGCGGTAATAATGCAATGGGGAATCAATTGAATCGGTAACTGATTTTAATCCGGCGAAGTGAATGACGGCGCTGATGTTGTGTTTGCTGAAAATCCGGTCAAGTAACGTCTGATCTTGAATGTCGCCGTTATAAAATAAAGGCATAACACCGGTGATGAGCTTAACTCTGTGCAATGATTCCACTGACGAATTGGACAAGTTGTCGATCACCACAACCTCTTGGTCTGCGTTGATCAATTGAACCAAGGTGTGTGATCCGATATAACCGGCACCACCTGTCACTAATATAGTCATAAAAACCCCTTTGTTTTGCCGGCTTTTTACCCGGCAAAAGGGCAAATGACCAACGTTTATTTTTTGTCTGTTTTCCAGCCCTGAATTTTGCGATACAGGGTCGATGGACTGAGCGCCAATTGAGCTGCGGCTTCAGGCACGTTGCCGTCACATTGAGCAATAGCAGCTTCGATGATCTTGCGCTCGTAAACGCCAAATGGCTCAATTTTACCATTGGTGTTTAAACCAAAATCACTCGAAGCGGCGGGCTGCTCAACAACGGATCCATTTTGCGAAGCCGCTGAATGAGCGTTCACTTGAGCGCCTGATTGTTCACCGGGCTGTTCTGTCGATTGTGCGCTTATTTGTTCCCTCGACTGTTCAAAAGGCAAGCTTTGTGCCACATTGCTCGAAACTGTATCTGTTTGTACAGTGCCCGAATGAGACTTTTCTTGAACTGCACCCATTTTTTTGATTGGCGGTACAGGCGCGCCCTTGATGTTATTTAACGGTGGCGGTAAAAGTTGTGGCGTTATGATTTGGATATTATTCAAAACGACAATCATTCTGATCACATTTTGCATTTGCCTAATGTTTCCAGGCCATTGATAAGCCAGCAATATTTGCTCAGCTTCAGGACTGAACCCGCTGATTTCACGGCCTTCTTCTGCGGCGTAGGTTTTGAGTAAGTGATTGGCAATTAGCACCACATCTTGATCGCGTTCTCGCAGTGGTGGCAGGTTTAGCGGGATCACATGCAGGCGGTAATAAAGATCTTCGCGAAAGTTGCCTTTGGTGACTTCTTCGAGCGGACTGCGATTAGTGGCACAGACAAAACGGATATCGATTTTGCGCTCTTTGTCGCTGCCAACCTTGCGATAAATCCCGGTTTGAATGAATCTTAGCAATTTGCTTTGCAAATTGAGATCCATTTCGCAAATTTCATCGAGGAACATAGTACCACCGTCAGCTTGCTCAACAGCGCCTTCTCGTTCTGAATGTGCGCCAGTGAACGCCCCTTTGACATGACCAAAAAACTCGCTTTCCATTAACTCTTTGGGAATGGATGCGCAGTTTAGCGCAACAAAGGGCATTTTGGCCCGGGGACTTCGATGGTGAATGGCCAAAGCACACAGCTCTTTACCGGTACCGCTTTCGCCGCAAATAAACACACTGGCCTTACTTAGGGCGACATTGTCTATCATTTGATAAACCTGTTGCATCGCCTTAGAACCACCGATAAAACCGTGGTATTGCTGGCGTTCATATTCAGCTTTGTGTTTGCTCATTTGTTGGTTGAGGGTTTGGTGAGCGAGCGCATTTTTAACTGTACTGTTAAAGCGGTCGGCATCAAACGGTTTGGTCAAAAAGTCAAAAGCACCCGATTGCATCGCTTCAACGGCGACATTGATGGTGCCGTGCCCGGTGATGATGACCACTGCGCAGGGTAACTGATTGTCGCGAATGTATCTTAATATCGACATGCCTGGAATGTCGGGTAATTCTAGGTCGAGGATCACCAGTTGCGGCGGGTTTTCTTTTATGTGAAGTAACCCGGCACCGCCGTTATCGATATGGGTGGCTTCGAGGCCAGATTTTGACAAATAGCTTAGATAGATTAAAGCGTGTGACAGGCTGTCTTCTATCAACAGAATGTTTGGCCGATCAGTGGCGTCTTGATGGTTCAAAAGAGTACCTATTATAAAATAACTGCGTTGCATATAAAGAGCAGAGTGACTTGCTCGACCTGGCTTCCTGCCGATAAAACCATTCTAAATTAAAGCTTCCGAAATTAACCTGTGTTGACCTTCTACACATGGACCACAAAGTTATACCCGAAATGCGCCCTGCTGTATTGTAAAGAAATTGTTGTAAACATTTCAAGTTCAAACCACTTTAATTTACCTGCTTATACCAATTTACTTATCAAGGCGCAAGTAACGGGCCAGTACCTTATGAAGTTCCACTCGTACGATCGGTTTGGTTAAATAATCGCAAAAACCGAACACTTTGGCTTTGTTCATATGTTCACTTAACACATCGGCAGACAAACCAACAATCGGGATTTTGGCGAGCGTTGGCTTGGCCAAAATTGCTGCGGTTGCTTCCAAGCCATCCATTTGGGGCATTCGAATATCCATTAATATCAGCTCTGGAGGTCGGTCTTCTTCGCACCACTGTGTTGTTATGTCAATTGCCTGTTGGCCGCTTTTTACACAGCTGGCAGTGACGCCGTACGTTTTCAAAAAGGCGCTGGCCAGATTGAGATTGGCTTCAATGTCATCGACCACCAATACCCGGCTGTCGGACGCAAAAGTGGCGGGCAAATTGAGCGTTTCGGTCAATACCATTTTGGCGTCTTTATAGGGTATCTGTAAGGTAAAACAACTGCCTTGGCCCTGCGTCGAACTTAGGGTTAAGCTGCCGCCAAGCACTTTGGCCAGCTTGCGTGAGATGGCCAGCCCTAGTCCTGTGCCTTTTTCGTCATTGCAACTGTCGACACTGCCCTGTTCAAAGGGTTCAAAAATCACCGGTTGCTGTTTTGCACTGATGCCAATTCCGTTATCGCTGACCTTTAATACCAGTGTTTGTTCAACCCGAATTAAGTCCAGTTCTATCGCACCACCCCCGGGGGTAAATATCAGTGCATTACTCATCAGATTATTGATAATTTGGGTCAGTTTGAGGTGATCACAATCAATCAAATGCGGCAGGTTATCTGCTAGGTTCAATTTGACTGAAATATTTTTGCTTTTGGCCTGTAGCTCGAAAGTTTCGGTTATTGATTGGATATGCTCAGGCAATCCAAAGGTGCTGGCGGAGAGATCTTCGTGGCCAGATTCAATTTTCGAAAAATCCAGCACGTTATTGATTAACGACAACAGCTGACAGGAGCTGTCATGGATCGCCTGTTGAAATTGTTGTTTGCTTTGAGCGTTTAAACTATCGGTGTGGGTCATTAAGATATCCGAAAAACCGACAATGGCATTGAGTGGGGTACGAATTTCGTGACTCATGGTGGCCAAAAATATCGATTTTGCGCGGTTGGCCTCATCAGCTGCTTGTCTGGCGACCATGGCTTCATTTTCTAATTTTTTGGCGGTTTCGCTGGATATCATCAAAGCCTGTTGTTGTTGATAAAGGTCCTCAAAAGTGCGTATTTTATTGTGCAACAAGGCGCCATTGATAGGTTTGACAATATAGTCCACGGCACCCGCTTCATAACCTTTGAAGATATGCACCTCACGGTCATAAACGGCACTGACCAGAATGATCGGCACTGAGGCAGTCTTTTTTTGTCCGCGCAGTAATTCAGATAACTCATAACCATCCATCACCGGCATTTGTACATCCAGTAGGATCAGAAAAAAATCATGGGTGAGTGTTAGCATCAGCGCTTGAACCGGATCGGTGGTTTTAATCACTTCGATAGGGTGATCTTCGGTTCGGATCATCGCTTCTAACACATCGAGGTTTAGTGGTTTGTCATCGACCAGAAGAATTTTAGCCGGTGGCAGAGGCTGCGTCATGTTTACTCCAAGAGATAAGTTTACCGCTGATTTATGCCAGTGTAGCTTATTAGACAAAGGTTTTGGGGAATTTTAGCAGGTTGACTGTGAATTAATATGCATATTAAATGCGGGACTATCATCTGGCCACCTATACATGAGAGATCTGAATCGAAAAGCTGCTAGTGTCTGCATAGGGTGCGCATCAATGGACTTTTCGTAGCGTGCATTTCATGCACGACTTGTTTCATTTAGTGATTTTTTTCGTGCATGGAATGCACGATACGGCGAATCAAACAAGTGAGTCGTTTAACCCTGCCCTAACTTGCTTTTATACTCAACAAAGGCTTGTTTCACCATAGGCAGCAAGGCCAGCAGGTGGACGATTTTTGGCTCGGCGGTGGCATTGCGCTGTTCGGCAAGCATTTCTATTTCGGCGGCCAATTCACCAAGGTCGTGGGCTCCAAAGGTGCGGGCGCAGCTTTTGACTGAGTGGGCTTGCATACGAATTTGATCTTCGTTGCCCGCTAATGGGTGCTCAGCAATGATGGTGAATCGGGTATCTAACTCCTTTAAAAAGGCGTCGATCAATTTGGGCATCATTTCGCTCGATACATCTTCGGCGAGTTTGGCAAGTACAGCGGTATCTATTGTCAATGTTGACATATCAGCCTCGTTATCATCAGCGTTTTGTTGATTGAAGTTCTCAATCGACCAATTGTTAGATTCGTTACACTGCCACATGGCAAACCACAGCAAGGGCATTAATGTTCGAATGATTATAAGGGAAAAGTAGTTCATCGTTAATCCTGTTTAACTAATATATACCCAAGTGACCTCAAAATGCTAAATTCCACATTTCGAGGTCATTTGAATATGCGCAGCAGATCTATTAAAAGTCGGCAAATAAAAAAGCACTTTTTTTGATCCGTTTGATCAAAAATTTGCTGAGCCAAGGTAATCTCTTACCCAGTTTCTGACATTGCCGAATAAGCTCGACCCCCAGTAACGGGTTGGCGAAGTCATTCATCACCGTGCCAGCCAAATTAACCTCCACAGTGTGCAAAATTTCCATCGCTTCTTTAAGCTGGTGTTTTTGGGTCTTGCCTGATTTGACCACCACCACCGCCGCATCACAGCAGGTGGCGATATGTTGGGCCGGTATGTTTCTTTGATTGACCAAACACAAAGGCGAAGTATCAAAAATAATGCAATCGTGATGCTTCTGCCAGTAGCTGATCATCCGGTTTAACATCGCGTGCTCTCTAAATCGTACCGGATTATTGTCAGCACAGGGCCGAGGGATCACTTTTATCCCCGGGCCACCAGCAATGGTGATCTCGTGGGCCATATGGTTGATCGCACAATCCCAATCGGGTGGCGGTGGGGGATGATCGGGTTTGTCATCAGGGTGCTGCATAATGGCCTTGGAGGTTATCGAAACTTGTTCAATGCCCCATTCATTGGGGTCAATCATGCGGCTGACGACTGGGTTGTGCAGATTCAAATCAACAATTAATACATTGAGATTCACCGCCGTTGCCCGTTGCGCCAACGCACAAACCACCGAAGTAGTGCCTTCGCCGGGGTTGCTTGATGTAACGCACAAGGTGCGTATGCCTCGCCCGATGGTTTTGGCATAAATACGGTCAACTTCTTGATATAAATAGGGAAAAGTCATCAGTCGCTAACCGCCGCCAAGGATCTTGAGCACCGATATGACGCTAACGGTATCTTGAATGCCATCTAATACTCGATTCCAAGTGCTGTCTTGTTTGTGCAGTACGTACACAGTGTCGCCACTGCTTAAACGCGGTAATTGAGAAAAATCGCCGGACTGAGTAAAGTCGAGCAAATTGAAATTACTGACATTGCTGAGACATTCGGTGTCGTTGTCAGTCTGACAAGGCGAACCGTTGACCACCACAATATTTGAAGCCTGTGCGGTTGGCGACAGACCACCGGCTTGTGCCAGCAGGTCCAATATAGTCATGGAGCCGTTAAGCCGATAGTGGCCCTGAGCGTTGACTGCGCCGAGCACCCTGACGGTTTTGTCATGGTGATCATTGGCCAACAAGCGGTCCTTGTTGGGTATATAAATCACATCACCGATAGAGACTTTGGGTAGCAGGCTGTCGTCGCCGGTTTCAAAGTATCTGCCAAGGTTTAAATGGGTAACCCGAGAGGTTTTACCGTTACGGTGGGTAATGCGAATATTGTTGATGTCGGCTTGGCCGTTGGGGCCTTTGGCAGCGGCGAGAATATCCAAAAAATGCATTTTGTTGTTGAACAGGTAACGCCCGGGCGCAGTGACTTCACCCATCACATAAATGGATTCTTCAGCCGACTGTTGGAGCCATGTACTTTTTTCGTTTTGTAAATCAGGAGCAACGGTTGGCACTATAACCGTATCTTTTGGCTGCAACTGGGGGATTGTTGCTAGCGCACCACCTTGTTCAATAAAGGCGGCCATGTCGAACACCTGGCTGGTGATATTACCCTTGTCATCGCGTGACAGAATTTTAACATTGGCTAGATTAGCGCTGTTGTTAGGGCCACCTGCACGGGTTATTAGATCAAACAAAGTCAGGTTTTCACTCCAATCGATCTGACCGGGTTTGCGTACCTCACCTAATACCTGCACCCCTTGGTGGTTACCACCGGAGGCAGGTATTAGG